>CBINIO010000038.1:0-15559 GCA_966250725.1 uncultured Chitinophaga sp. | reverse complement strand
CGCGCAATATCTCCAGCTCGCAGCGGGTGAGATAATACTCCGGGCAATGCATGATCTGCTGGAACAATGCGTCGCCTTTGGCGTCATAAAAATATTTGGAGTACAGGCGTTTGGGCGTCTGCCGTAATCCTTCCAGAACGTCCTTTTCAAATACGAGCTGCTGTTTTTCAACGATAGTTGCCTGTTGGAATACCAATGCTGATCTCATCATAATAGTTTTAAGCGGTGGTAGGTTTACAAACTTTTCGCCAGCCTGAGGCCCGAGAGCTGCCAGCGCATCGGCGCATGGAAAAAGTTCCTGTAAGTGGCCCTGCTATGGCCTTTCGGCGTATAGTCGGAAGCGCCGCGCAGCACTTTCTGGTTCACCATGAACTTGCCGTTGTATTCGCCCACAGGCCCGGCCGCGCGTTCAAAACCGGGGTAGGGAAGATAGGCGCTTTCCGTCCATTCCCAGCAGCGGCCCCAGCTGAACTGATCTGCGGCGGCTTCCCATTCGAACTCGGTGGGAAGGCGCAATCCTTTCCAGGCGGCGTATGCGGCGGCTTCGTAAAAGCTGATATGCTGAACGGGATGCCCGGCAGCCACGGGTTGCAGGCCGTTGAGCGTGTAATGCTGCCATTGCCCGTCTATTTTATGCCAGTAAAGCGGCGCCTCAATGCCGTTGTTCTTCACCCAGTCCCATCCTTCGGCGTGCCAGTACGAAAACTCGCGGTAGCCGCCGGCTTCGATGAACGCGAGGTATTCGCCGTTGGTGACCATGCCTTTCGCGATGGCGTAAGCGGGAAGAAAAACTTTATGACGGCCCAGCTCGTTGTCGTAGCAGAAGCCGGGGCCTGAAAAGCCCGCTTCGTACACGCCTTCGGGCATTTCAACGAATCCCTGCGGCTGCGGGCTTTCCTGTTCGCCGGCATCGTTATCCGAATAAGCGGGGAACAGCGGGTTGTGGCCGAGAATGTATTTGATGTCGTACCAAAGCAGTTCCTGATGCTGCTGTTCGTGATGACAGCCGAGCACCAGCAGGGTTTCGGCTTCCGCGGGCAGCGTTTTTTCCAGCAGCTGCTCCATCGCGGAATCCACGTAAGCGCGGTAACGGTAAATTTCTTCCACCGTGGGCCTGCTCAGATTGCCGCGCTGCGTACGGATCACGCGCGCGCCAAGACTTTCATAATAGCTGTTGAAAACAAAATTGAAATTCGCGTCGTATTCCGTATAACCCGCCAAAAACGGCTTGAGCACCAACGTCTCAAAAAACCAGGTGGAATGGCCGAGGTGCCATTTGGGAGGACTTACAAACTCCACAGGTTGTACCACATAATCCTCTTTCTGTAGCGGGCGGCAAATGTTTTCCGTCCATTTGCGAACGCTCCTGTACTGCTGTAACAGCGGCGCCGCTGTGGGCATGGTGATCATAATCAATGCTTTTGCGTATTCAAAAATTGCGTAAGATCGGTGATGGTGCGGAGTTTCAACCGGTCCGCCTTTTCCCTCCTCATCATTAATGCGTATGCGTTGTTAAAGCCTATGGGCTTCAGCCAGCGGAGGCCGTAGCGGCTGCCGAACTGTTCGCTTACAAAGGCGTACACGCTGTCTTTGTTCCTTAACCGCTCTGTGAGCGGGGATTGTAATATTACCAGCAAACCCGTTCCCGTATATTCAGGGTAAAGGTCGATCTGTTCGTTCGTTAATGCATCAAAACAAATTTTCGTGCCACCCAGGCCGGTTTTGGCCTCCACGTCCAGGTCGGTATGTCCGCGGATGAGCATCGTGTACATTTCGCCGAGAATGTATTGTTCGGTGAATATTTTCGTGCCGATGCGCACCACGCCTTTTCCGCCCGCGCGGGGAGGCAGCAGCAGGCCCTGTTCCCGCAAAAAATCGCGGGCTGTTTGCGCGGGGCTTTGTTTGAGATAATCCACCTTGTAGTTGAGATAGGTCATCACTGAATCGTTGATGCGCCCCGCCAGCAGGTTGAGCGTTCTTTCCAGCTCCGGGTATTGCGCCAGCACTTCCTGCCGCACCACGGGCGCGGCGTAATAGGGCGGGAAGATGAATTTATCGTCTTCGAGGATCACGAGATCGTAGGCCCTGATGCGCCCGTCCGTACTGTACCCGCTCACTACGTCGAGTTTGTTTTCGTGGAGGGCCTGGTACATCACCGCATCGTTGATCACAACGGTGGGGATGCGCAGACGGTACACGCTTTTAAGACCGAGATAACCGTCCTGCCGGCCCATGAACTCGGGTGTGAAGCCCGCGAGCAGCTTGCCTTTGGTGGCGGCCGGCAGCATGGCGAAGCAGATCACCGCGATGCCCGCGCCACCCAGCAGCAATTTGTATTTCCGCCAATTCGTTTTTTGTATGCGCGACAATAGAAAATCGAACAGCAGGGCCAGCAAAGCCGCGGGAATGGCGCCGGCGAGGATCATGTTGGTATTGTTCAGCGCGATGCCGCCGAAGATAAATTCCCCCAGGCCGCCCGCCGCGATATAAGCGGCCAGCGTCGCAACGCCTACGTTGATCACCGCGGCGGTACGGATGCCCGCAATCAGCACGGGCATGGCGAGCGGCAGTTCCACTTTGAAAAGCACCTGGCGCGCCGTCATGCCCATTCCTTTGGCGGCTTCTTTTACATATGCGTCCACGCCGTTGATGCCGGTGTAAGTGTTGCGGATGATGGGCAGCAGCGCATACAGGAACAGGGCGAATATGGCGGGTTTCGGCCCGATGCCGAGCAAGGGGATCAGGAAGCCCAGCAGCGCGATGCTCGGGATGGTCTGCATCACGCCGGCAAAACCCAGCACGGAGCCTGCGAGCTTTGTTCTTTTGGCGATCAGGATGCCCAGCGGCACGCCCGCCGCAATAGCGATAGCCACGCTGATGAGCGTAAGGCTGATATGCGTGAGCGTTTGCTGGAGCAGCTTGTCGGACTGCGAGGCCAGGAATTCAAAAAATCCGTTCATTGCGGTTCATATTGTCCTTTCAGGAAGTTGCTTACAAAATCGTTCGCCGGCCGGTCGCGCAGCTCTTCAGGCGTGCCCAGCTGCACTACTTTGCCTTTGTCCATCAGGCAAATGCGGTCGCCCAGCGCAAATGCGTCCTGTATGTCGTGCGTGACCATGATGATGGTCTTTTCCCGGAACTCGTCCAGCTCCGCGAAATCTTTCCGGATGCGCCGCCGTGTCACCGGGTCCAGCGCGCCGAAAGGCTCGTCCATCAGTAACACGGGCGGGTTGGCGGCCAATGCGCGGGCGAGGCCTACGCGCTGCTGCTGACCGCCGCTCAGCTCGTGCGGGAACATATGCGCATGCGTTTCGCGGCTGAGACCGAGCTTGTTCAGCAGCGCGCCTGTTCTTTCGTGAATGCGCTGTTTGTCCCAGTGCTGCAGCTTTGGCACCACGGCGATATTTTCTTCGACGGTATAATGCGGGAACAGCCCGGTCTGCTGCAATACGTAGCCCATTTGCCGCCGCAGCGTTTCGGGCTGCAGCGTGCGCGTGTTCTCCCCGCGGAAAAAAACTTCGCCGCCGTCAGATTCCAGCAGGCGGTTGATCATGCGCAGCGTGGTGGTTTTGCCGCAGCCGCTGGTGCCGAGCAGGATGAGGTTCTCGCCTTCGCCGACGGTGAAGGAAACGTCCTGCACGGCGGGCGTGCCGCCGAAACTTTTGCGGAGATGCCGTACTTCAATCATTATCGAGCGTAAGGAATAAATTGTTCAACGATTCGGAAAACGTGGGATGCGCAAATACGTTGTCGCGTATTTGTTCATACGTGATGCCGCCCATCATCGCCATTTGCAGCACGCTCATGATCTCACCGCCGCTGACGGAAAGGATGGCCGCGCCCAGTATCTCTCTGGTGTCCGCGTTTATCACGGCTTTCATCAGCCCGCGCGTATCGCCGGTCTCGATGCCTCTCGCCACTTTGCCGAGCGGCAGCCGCGCTACTTTGATGCGGAAGCCCTGTTTTTTCGCTTCTTTTTCGGTGAGGCCCACGCGGCCCAGCTCGGGGTCGGTGAACATGCAATAGGGCGTTATGCGGTTTTTAGTGCTCAAATGTTGTGCTTCAAGAATATTGTGCGCCACGATCAGGTGGTCGTTATAGGAAATATGCGTAAATGCCGGTCCCCCTTTTACATCGCCCAGCGCATAGATGCCGGGGGCGGAGGTTTCCAGCCGCTCGTTCACTTCAATATGCCCCTGCGGCCCGGTTTTGACGCCGGCCGCGGCAAGGTTCAGCTCTTCCGTATTGGGCGCCCTGCCGGCGGCTACCAGCAGGTGGCTGCATACGATGCTTTTTTCTTTTCCTTCCTGTGTGAGCGTCAGCTCCGTTTCTCCGTCTAATTTACGGGATACTTTTGTAACGGCGACATTCATCAGAAAGGTAATGCCGTCTTCTTCCAGTATCTGCGTGATGGCGGCCACAACATCTTCGTCTTCTTTGTCCAGCGGCGCGGCGTTCCGTTCCAGTATCGTCACGCGGCTGCCAAAGCGGGCGAACATCTGGCCCAGCTCCATCGCAATATAACCGCTGCCGATGATCGCGAGATGCGCGGGTATGGTATCGAGGTCGAGGATGGTGGTGGAAGTGAGATAAGGAACGTCCGCGAGACCGGGTATCGGCGGTATCGAAGGGCGGGCGCCGGTGTTGATGAAGACCAGCTCTGCGGAAAGTTCTTCGTTGTTCACGCGCAGCGTTTTCGGCCCGGTGAAAGCCGCCGTGCCGTGAAATGTATCGAGATCTTTTGTTTCGCGCACGCTTTTTTCCAGGCCCGAACGGAAGCGGTCCACCACTTCGTTCTTTTTGGCAGTCACAGTGCCGATGCGCAGCTGCGAAGGATCGGAGGGAATGCCGAAATGCTGCGCGCGGCGCGAAAGATAACACAGCCGCGCAACGGCGATCATGGTTTTGGTGGGAGTGCAGCCATCGTTCACGCAGGTGCCGCCAGGAAAACGTTTTTCGATAAGCGCCGTGCGGCGGCCGGCGGCGGCCAGTTTTTTGGCGAGCGGAATGCCCGCCTGGCCTGCGCCGATCACGATTGCGTCGTAAGTTTTCATGTTGTGGTTTTACAGGGCGTAAATCAAATATAACATTCACAGGCTGCGCAATGTTCATACCATCGTTTGATCCTTGCGGGGAATACCGTATTTTGTTTGCATGATCCCCGAACTCTGCGTCGTATTTTTTCTCATTGCATTGGTGTATTCATCCGCCGGCTTTGGCGGCGGTTCCAGCTATCTCGCTTTGCTGGCATTGTATGGCGTCGGTTTTCACCTGGTGAAATCCACCGCGCTGATCTGCAACGTGGCCGTAGTGGCGGGCGGCGTGTGGCAATTCCATTCCAGCGGGCAGCTTCCCTGGAAAAAGGCGGTGCAGCTCACGGCTTTGAGTATCCCGATGGCTTTTATTGGCAGTTATATGCCGATGCGGCAGGAAGTGTTTTTCCTGCTGCTGGGCAGCGCGCTGGTGCTGGCGGCGCTGATGATGGGAGTGAAGCTGTTGAAGGAAAAACAGTACACGGTGAAACACCAGCAGGGATGGAGCTTTGCGGCCGTCGGGGGCGGTATCGGCTTTTTGTCGGGCATTACGGGGATCGGCGGAGGCATTTACCTGGCGCCGGTTTTACGGCTGGGGCGCTACGATTCGCCTAAGCAGATCGCGGGACTTTGCAGTTTTTTTATACTCGTGAATTCGCTGGCAGGCCTGCTGGGGCAATGGGCGAAAAGCGCGGTGGTGTTCCGCGCGGAGGTGACGCTGCCTTTGCTGGCGGCGGTGATCCTGGGCGGGCAGATAGGCTCGCGGCTGAGCGCTGCGATACTGAAGCCGCGCTGGGTGGAAGTGGCTACGGCCCTGCTGATCCTGTATGCGGGGCTGCGGTTGCTGTTGCGGTTTTAAGTGGCGGGGACGGAATGTTTCCTGCGCCTGTTTTTCCGCGTTGCGGTGCGCGAATGATGCGTGCTGATTTTTCAAGATCATGCCTGATTTTCATTCGCCGATATTTTACGGTTTATCGTAGCTTTATGATCTTATGAAGATTTTGTTTTTTGGCATCGCTAAAGAGCTGGCTGGCGGCGCTTCGCTGGACGTGGCAGTGAAACCCGCCACGGTGGGCGAGCTGCGCGGCTGGCTCATGCGGCAATACCCCGGCATGGAGCGGCTGCGGAAAGTGATGATCGCGGTGAACAGAACGTACGCGAACGATGCGCAGCCGATTGCCGAAGGCGATGAAGTAGCCGTTATTCCCCCTTTAAGCGGCGGGTAAAATTTGTACGATGGAATCATTGATAAAGATCGTTTCTCATATCCGGACCGATGAAGCCCTCCGCTTTGTAGGATCTCCCGAAAGCGGCGGCGTGGTCACGTTTACCGGCGCCGTGCGCAACCAGACGAAGGGCAGGCCTGTGCTGAAGCTTGTTTTCGAAAGCTACGAACCCATGGCCCTGCTCGAAATGGAAAAGATCGCGCGGCAGGCCGCGGAACAATGGAACATACAGCGTATCGCCATCATCCACGCCACCGGCGAAAAGCTGCCCGGCGAAGAAGTAGTGGTGATCGCGGTGGCCGCTCCGCATCGCGGCGAAGCGTTTGCCGCCTGCCAGTTCGCGATAAACACGCTGAAAGAGACCGTTCCCATCTGGAAGCAGGAATTTTTTGAAGACGGCGCCGTATGGGTGGCCGCGCATCCCTGACCGCAGCATATTTGACCCATTGCGGAGAATTGGATAATTTTATCGTAACAAAAATTGCAGCCGCATGACGTCCGTTTCAGAAGCATTTAAAGCAGTGATGGCTGCCGTGAAAGACACGGGGATCACCACCGTGCTGCTGGAAGCCTCGGCCGGCCGCATCCTGCGCGAGCAGGTGCTGGCGGACAGGCCGTTCCCGCCGTACGACCGTGTAACGATGGACGGCATTGCCATTGCGTTTGACAGTTATGCGCGCGGCCAGCGGGTGTTCGGTGTGGAAGACGTGCAGGCCGCCGGAATGCCGCGCATGCAGCTGGCAAATCTCGCCGATTGCATGGAAGTGATGACGGGCGCCGTTCTTCCCGAGCTTACCGATGCGGTGATTCCGTACGAGCATCTTGAAGCGGAAGAGCACGAAGGGTTCAAACGCTTCACCGTTATAAAAGAAGTAGTAGCCGGACAAAATATTCACCGGCAGGGAAGCGACGCGCCGGCTGGAAAAATATTGCTAAGCCCCGGGAAACGTATCGGCGCACCGGAAGCGGGCGTGCTGGCGAGCGTGGGGAAGACGGAAATAAAAGTGAGCGCCCATCCGCGTATCTGCCTCGTGGCTACCGGCGACGAGCTGGTGGACGTGCGCTCCGTGCCGGAACAGCATCAGGTGCGAACGTCCAACGTATACAGCATCGCCGCTGCCCTTCACCAGCTGGGCATTTCAGCCTCAGTTACCCACCTGCGCGACGAGCCGGACAGCATGGAACGGGAGCTGCGGCCCCTGCTTTCCGAAACGGATGTGCTTATCTGTTCGGGCGCCGTGTCCGCCGGTAAATTCGATCATCTTCCTGATGTATTGGAACGCTGCGGCATGCGGCGCGTGTTTCATAAAATTGCGCAAAAGCCGGGAAAGCCATTCCTGTTTGGTACGATCGATAACGGGCCGGTGGTATTCGCGTTGCCGGGCAATCCCGTTTCCGTGCAGCTTTGTTATTACCGTTATATTCAGCCCTGGCTGCTGGCTTCCATGCAGCATATGCCGGAAGAGCCGCTGTTCGCGGCGCTTGAAAAGGAAGTGAAGTTCGGCAGCCCGCTCGCCTATTTCCTGCCTGTGCAGCTGCAAAGCGCGCCGGGGGCGAGGCTTACGGCGCTGCCGGTAGCGTACGGCGGCTCCGGCGATATGACCTCGCTGCTGCATGCGGACGCTTTTATGGAATTGCCGCCTGAATTGGATGTGTTTCCCGAGGGAGCGGTGTTCCCTGTGTGGAAGATCAGGTAAGCGGCGCGGTGTTGTGAAGTCCGGGCAAACGCATCGTTATCCCTATGTCGAAACTCACGTAAGCGGCGCGGTCAGCGCAGATAACGCCACCGGCACAAACTCCTTCACCGGCGTCTCACAAATATAACACGCATAATCCCCCGGCAGCGATGTCACCGGCGTTCCGGCCGCAATGCCATTCTCCGTATCACCTTCCGTTTCGTCATACACCGTCATGCAAACCGGGCATTGATGCACGATCTTCCCGACGGGCGTATTTACGGATGCCTGTTGCCCTGAAACATACTCCTGCAGCAAATTCCATTCCGTTCCTTTTTCGTAGTACTGCCGGCACAACGCCGCGATGTAAGGTCCGAGATGTTCCTTCAGCACTTCGCTGCGGTAAGGCACCAGCTGGTGCGAATTGGGGTTGAAATCGGGCGTGTACAGCACGTCGTACCGCTGCATGTATTTGAGCTTGCTGCGGTGTTTGTTTTCCTGCCGGCGGATCACGATGGAGCCGAAATGATGTTGCCCGGCGTCGAGGCTAATATTGAAGCAGAGGCCGTAGGTACGCACGTCCGCCGTATCGAAATGGCGGATGATGTGGCGTTTCAGGATCAGGCTGTCCTCGCAATGGTCCGCCACCTGCCAGTTCAGCTCGTTGGCCGCATGACGAACGTTGATGCCGTGTTTGCCGAGCACATAATCCCAGAGCTTGCGGTGCGCGGGCGCGATATTTTTGATGATGAGCGATTTCCAGGGCGTGGCGTAGATCTGCCCGATACCCGTTTCAAGACAAACGGAGCAAAGATCTTTCAGGAAACCCGCGCCGAATATTTCATCGCGGCGGTAAATGCCCAGCCAGTACTGGTTATTATGACGGTTGAACCCTTCATAATAAGGCAGGTGAAAAGCGGGCAGCTCCAGTTCCTTATCGATGTCGCGGCTGATGTATTCCGGCGGGTTTTTCAGCAGCGAAGCGGGTTCCTGCCGCGCGATGATCTGTGTTTCCAGCGCGGCCGTCACCTGCGGGATGCTGTTGGTGTAGATCAGCCGCGGCCAGCGCCAGCTTTCGGGCTGACCGGGATAACGGACGTACAGGTACCAGTAATGCGGATGCGGTGAAGCGATCCAGTTGAGGTGACCGCTGAAAAGCGGCACAAAGGTTTGCCTGCTGTCGCAGATATTGATCTTGAGCTTTTGCTGCGGCGTCAGCGTATCGAAAATGTCTTTGTAAATCCCTTCGGTAAGCCAGGAGTCGTTGATAAAAATGCCGGCGGCGGGGTAGGAGCTGGTGATGTTGGGGCTGCCGTTTTCCAGCTGGAAGTTCAGCCCTTTTTCGCGGCAGGTATTCTCAAAAACCCCGAAATGTTTGTAAGGTACCTGCAAAAAAAGCTGCTGGCGCAGGCCGAAACGCACATCGTCCACACGCGCTGCGGTGGCCGCTTCGAGTATTTCGAGCAGGTAACCGGGCGAAACGATGCCGCCGGTGAAATTAAACCGTACCAGATGGGATTGTTTCGCCATGATGCTGTGTTTTGATGGACGGAAGCGCCTGTTCGAGCAGCCGCAATATTTCGGGCCTGCAGCTGCCGCAGCCCATGCCTGCGCCGCTGGCGCGGCAAACGCCGTCCAGCCCGGTATGACCGCCGCGGAGGGCTTCCTTGATATTTCCTTCACCCACATTGCCGCAGGAGCAGATGAGCTTGCCCAGCACCGGCGCGCCTTTTTTACCCGAACGCAGCAGCTCCAGCCGCTTGTCGGATAGTTCGGTCTTCTGACGGATAAGATCGCGGAACTCCGCCAGCTCGCTTTTATCGCCGATCAGGATGGCGCCTACGAGCTTGTCCTGGTGGATGATGCATTTTTTATAATAACGTTTCGCCTTGTCGATAAACACCACTTCCTCATAAGCGGGATCGCCGGGCGTTTCCACCATGCCGAGCGAGCAAAGGTCCATGCCCTGTACTTTGAGGATGTTGATGAACAGCGAACCTTCGTAATACCCGGAGATATCGCCGTTGAGATAACGCGCCACCACGGCGGCCTGCTGCTCCGCCGCGGCGGTGATGCCATACAGCACGTTTTCGAACGCCGCGATTTCCCCCACGGCAAAAATGGAAGGGTCGCTGGTTTGCAGGTAGGGGTTCACCACCACGCCGCGGTTGCATTCCAGCCTGGCGGCCTGCGCCAGCTCGATGTTGGGAATGGTGCCGATGGAAAACACGACGGCCTGGCAGTCGAGCAAACGGCCGCTTTTCAAACGGATGCCTTCCACCTGCCGCGTGCCGGAAAACTGCACGATCTCGTCGTCAAAGAATATTTCAATGTCCCTTTCCCGCAACTCCTCGCTGAGCAGCTGCGCGCCAAGCGCGTCCAGCTGCCGGTCCATCAGGCGCGAGGTGCGCTGTATCACCGCCACGCTGATATTCATTTCGCGCAGCGAGGCGGCCAGCTCGATGCCCAGCAGCCCGCCGCCGGTGATCACCACCCTGCCTTTGGACGGCGAAATATGCCGCATAAAATCATCCGCGTTCTTTCGCGTGCGCATGGTGAAGATCCCTTTCAGCGAAGGCGCGTCCTTCAGCGTGGCGGCCCTGCTGCCCGTGGCGAGCAGCAATACGTCGTAATCGTGAACCACGCCCTTGCTGTCCGTTACCTGTTTTTTCTCCCGGTCTATTTTTTCGATGCTCACCCCGCGGTGCAGCGTAATGCCAAGCGCCGCTTCCTCCGCGTCGGACATCTTTACCAGCTGCGGCCATTGCTGCGTACCGCTGATATAGTCCGGCAGCATCACGCGGTTATAAAAGGGCAGGTCTTCCTTGCTGAAAATGGTGATGGGATCTACCCGGTTGAGCGAGCGGTAAGAACGCACAAAACCGCAGGCGCCCGCTCCCGCGCCGATCACAACGATCTTTTGTTTTGGTTTGA
This sequence comes from uncultured Chitinophaga sp., assembly GCA_966250725.1. Classification (GTDB taxonomy): domain Bacteria; phylum Bacteroidota; class Bacteroidia; order Chitinophagales; family Chitinophagaceae; genus Chitinophaga. Next base: position 4,690 of record CBINIO010000038.1, on the reverse strand, counting down.
CATATTTTTTTACTTCCACGGCGGCAAATTTCAGGTCGGGCTGCCGCGAAATGGGATCGGTAAAATTGTTCGTGAGATTGTTCGCCCGGTTCAAATCGTTTTGTAATATCTTGCCCCAGTGCATGGGCATAAAAACCACGCCCGGCTTGATGTCACGGCTGATCACGGCTTTTACGCGCACCTGCCCGCGGGCGCTGCTCACTTCCACCAGATCGTCCTGCCGGAGATTGCGCGCTTTCGCATCGTCGGGGTGTATCTCTAAAAACGAGGATGCGATGTGCTGTTTCAGCTTGCTCACTTTTCCCGTTTTGCTCATCGTGTGCCACTGGTCGCGGATGCGGCCAGTGGTGAGGATGAGAGGGTAATTTTCATTAGGTGTTTCGGAAGTATTTTCATCCTGCACGGTGTGGATCACCGCCTTTTGATGCGGGGTGTAAAAATGGTGGTCGGTGAACAGGCGCGCGGTGCCCTTGCCGTTTTGAAAAGGCCACTGGATGCTGCGGCGCTCCTGCAGGATTTTATACGACAGCCCGCTGATGTCTATGCGCGTGCCCGCGGTAAGCCGGCAATGTTCTTCATAGATCTCGCCGGCATGCGAATAATCAAATCCTTTATAACCCATCTTCCGCGCGAAGCGGCAAATAATTTCTGAATCCGGCAATGCTTCGCCGGGGGCGTCGGTGATCTTCGCAAGATAGCTGATGCGGCGTTCCGCGTTGGTCATGGTGCCTTCTTTTTCCGCCCATGCGGCGGCGGGCAGCACCACGTCCGCGTATTTCAGCGTTTCGGGCTTATGGGAAATTTCCTGCACTACCACAAAGCTCGCTTTTTGCAAAGCCGCTTCCATGGCCCGTGCGTCAGGCAGCGATACGAGCGGGTTGGACCCCATGATCCAGATGGCTTTCAGCTTGCCGCTTTGCAGCGCGGCGAACATATCGGTAGCGGTCAGACCGGGTTTTTCGGAAATTTTTGTTCCGCCCCAGAACGCCTGCACTTCCTCGCGGTGTTTTGGATCGCTGAGCAAACGGTGCGCGGGCAAAAGGTTCGAGAGCCCGCCGGTTTCCCTGCCGCCCATGGCGTTTGGCTGCCCGGTGAGCGAAAACGGCCCGTTGCCCGGCTTGCCTATTCTGCCTGTAATAAGATGAAGATTGATAAGGCTGAGGTTCTTGGAAACGCCTACCGCGCTTTGGTTCAGCCCCATCGTCCACATCGTCATGAATCCTTTTGAAGCGCCGATCAAGGCCGCCGCTTCGTACAGCTGCTGCTCGCCAATGCCGCAGAGAATGGCGGCTTCGGCAATGCTGCGCTGCATAACGGCGTCGCGGTAACGCGCGAAACCTTCGGTATGCTGTTGTATAAAATGTTTGTCGGTATGCCCCTGCTCGATGAGCAAACGGCCGATGGCATGATGCAGCACGATGTCCGTGCCGGGATTGAGCTGGAGGTGCAGGTCGGCGGAAGCGCAGCTCTGCGTAACGCGCGGGTCGCTCACGATGATGCGCAGCGAAGGGTTTGCGGCTTTTGCCGCTTCTATCCTGCGCCAGAGGATGGGATGGCACCAGGCGGGATTGGCCCCGGCCACAAAAATGCAGTCCGCCAGCTCGATGTCGTCGTAAGTGCCGGGCACGGAATCTTCCCCCAGCGCCATTTTGTAAGCGGCCACCGCGCTGCTCATACAAAGCCGTGAATTGGTGTCGATGTTGTTGCTGCCGATAAAACCTTTGATGAGCTTGTTGACGACGTAATACTCTTCGGTCAGGCATTGCCCCGATGCATAAAAAGCCACCGCGTCAGGGCCATGTTTTTGAATGATGCTCCGGAACACCGCCGCCGTCCTGTCCAGCGCCTGGTCCCACGAAACCCGCATTCGCGGAGCATTGCGGTGGTACCGCATTTCCGGGTGCAGCAGCCTGTCGCTGGTGTCTGCTACGGTGTAGTGCAGGTTCATGCCTTTGGAACAAAGCATGCCCCGGTTCACGGGATGGTCTTTGTCGCCTTCCAGGCTGAGCTTGCCCTGCCTGTCGCGATGCACGACGATGCCGCATCCTACGCCGCAGTAGCAGCACGTGGTTTTGAAGCTCGCCATATTATTGCGGAATAAGGTTTGGAACCCGCCGTTCGGAAGATTCTTTTGAAAATGCGGTGAACAGTATGATGCAGCCGGTAGCGATCACGGCGTAAGCGATCCAGGAAAAGGCCTGTTCATAGGAAACATTTTCCGCTTTGAACAGGAAGCCGAAGAGCATGCCGCCGATGTTTCCACCGGCGCCTACGATGCCGCTCACGAGTCCCACGTTGCGGGGGCTGATAAAAGGAACGATGCCGTAAGTGGCGCCGTTCGCCATTTTCAGGAATAAGGCAAAACCGATCATGGCAACGATAGCAAGCTGCAGGCTGGGCGCACCGGCAAACAGCAGCAATCCGCCGCCTTCGGCCATCAGCACGAATGCGAGCAGCAGACCTTTTCCTCTTATTCCCTGTTTCAGCCCGATGCGATCGGATACGAAGCCGCCCAAGCCGCGTGCGAACAGGTTCATCAACCCGAAAGTGCCCGCCAGCAGACCGGCAGTGGCCTGCGAAAGATGGTAAGTATCCACGAAGTGAAGCGAAGCGACGTTATCAAAGGTGATTTCCATGCCGAAGCACATTGCATACGCAAGCATGAGGGCCCAAAGGCGCCAGTCTTTTAAGACCGACCAATCTGCGATGTTATCCGCCACATCGCGTTGTATTTCATCATAATTACCCGCTGGAGTATCTTTTGTATACCGGTGATAAAGAAAGGCGACGCCCAGCATCATCAATCCCGGCACGATCATCGCCAGTCGCCATGACTCGCCGGCGGTATACCCGAAGCCCATAATGACGGCGAATATCAGCGGCATCACGATATTGGTGACGCCGCCGCCAAGATTGCCCCAGCCGCCCGTAAGCGCGTTGGCGGTGCCTTTGAGGCTTGCATGGAACATTATGGAAGTATGGAACTGGGTGATGACGAACGATGCGCCGATGGTGCCGATAGCCAGGCGGAACAGCAGAAACGTCGTATAGTCGTGGGCGAGGCCACAGAAGAAAACGGGAACAGAGCCTGCCAGCAGCAGGCGCACCGCGGTTTTGCGTGGTCCCCAGGTGTCGCATAGGCGGCCGATAAGCAATCTTGCCAGGATGGTACCTGAAACGGAAGCGATCATCACATTGCCGACCTGCGATTTGGTAAGGCCAAGATCTTCCCGGATGGTGGGCATCAAGGGGGCAAGACCGAACCAGCCAAAAAAGCAAACGAAGAACATCAGCCACGTAATATGAAAGGTGCGCATTTGCACGCTGCCCAGGCTGAAAAGCGAGAGCTTTCGCAAGGGTTCCGGGAACGGATTTTTCATGTAAATTTGAGAAATTTTAATTGAGCCAATCACGTTAAAATTCAGAAGCCCGGTCGGTCTGCAAACCACCGGGTTTCGTATTTACAATGCTTCTACCGTTACCTGCACGCCCGCTTCCACGCTGCTTTCTATGCCAATGTACACGCGGTCGTCCTCCAGCCTTACCGGGTATACCGTCAGCGAGCATTCATGCTCGTCGTTCAGGCAGCGGCCATCTTCAAGGGAAAACGTTTTTTTATGAAAAGGGCAGGCTACCTTGGGCTCGCCCATGTGCGTGCCCGTCATGCCGCGGCTCAGCGCCATCTGTCGGCGGTGCGGACAAAGGTTTTGGGTAGCATACCAGCTGTTGCTGCGCGAAAAATAGAACAGCGCGATCTGTTCGTTTTTGTACTTGATGCAAACGCCGCCGTTTTGCGGAACATCGGTCGTTTTGCAGGCGAAAAACCAATTGATGGCGGTTGAGCTGATGGTAGACATAGTTTTCTGAATTTGGTTATTTCCAATCCGCGGCTTTTTTCTGGTCGCGGAGCATTTCGAATTTTACGGTCGGGTCTTTTTCTTCCGGCGCGTTGATGAAGTGGGTGAATTTTTTACGTAGGCCGGGACTTTCCACCACTTCTTTCCATTCACATTTGTAATTGTCCACGAGCGCCTGCATTTCCGCTTCCAGCGAGGCGGCTATACCCAGGCTGTCGTTCACCACCACGTTGCGCAGGTAGTCGATGCCGCCTTCCAGCTTGTTGAGCCAGGTAGCGGTGCGGGTAAGCGGGTCGGCGGTTTTGATATAGAACATCAGGAAGCGGTCGATGTAACGGATGCAGGTCTCGCTGTCGAGGTCCTGCGCGAGGAGCTGCGCATGCTGCGGTTTGGAGCCGCCGTTGCCGCATACGTAAAGGTTCCAGCCTTTTTCCGTGGCGATGATGCCAAAGTCTTTCGACTGCGCCTCGGCGCATTCCCTGATGCAGCCGGACACAGCGCTTTTGATCTTGTGCGGCGCGCGCAGCCCGCGGTATCTTTCTTCGATGCGGATTGCGTAGCTCACGCTGTCGTGCAGGCCAAAGCGGCACCAGGTGGAGCCTACGCAGCTTTTGACGGTCCTGAGCGCTTTGCCGTAAGCATGCCCGCTCTCGAAGCCCGCCGCTATCAAGGCTTCCCAGATAGCGGGCAGGTCGCCGAGATGCGCGCCGAAAAGATCGATGCGCTGACCGCCGGTAATTTTGGTGTAGAGATGGTATTCTTTGGCGATAGTGCCGATGACGATGAGTTTTTCAGGCGTGATCTCGCCGCCGGGGATACGCGGCACCACGGAA
>CBINIO010000037.1:0-15614 GCA_966250725.1 uncultured Chitinophaga sp. | reverse complement strand
AGCGAACTTGCTCATAATGTAGATTTTTGGAATGGGAGAAAAAAACCCTCCGGGTAGGCTGCGGGTACAGCTTATCGCGGAGGGTTGGTAATATCAGGAGACCCGCTTATTTGCTGATCAGCTCTGCAAAGTGTTTAACGGTACGTACCAGCTGTGATACGTAGCTCATTTCGTTGTCGTACCAGGAAACGGTTTTTACCAGCTGGAGGTCGCCCTGCGTCATTACTTTGGTTTGGGTAGCGTCGAACAGGGAGCCGAAGTGGATGCCCACGATGTCGGAGCTAACGATCTGGTCTTCGGTATAACCGAAAGATTCGTTGGCGGCGGCTTGCATGGCGGCGTTGATTTCTTCGGCGGTCACTTTTTTGCCCAGCACGGTGGTCAGTTCGGTGAGGGAGCCGGTGATGGTGGGAACGCGTTGCGCGTTACCGTCCAGCTTGCCTTTCAGCTCGGGCAGCACGAGGCCGATGGCTTTGGCGGCGCCGGTGCTGTTGGGAACGATGTTGGCTGCGGCGGCGCGGGCGCGGCGCAGGTCACCTTTGGGATGCGGGGCATCGAGGGTGTTCTGGTCGTTCGTATACGCGTGGATGGTGGTCATGAGACCGGTAACGATGCCGAATTTGTCGTTCAGCACTTTTGCCATCGGCGCGAGACAGTTGGTGGTGCAGGAAGCGCAGGAGATCACGGTTTCGCTGCCGTCGAGGATATCGTGGTTTACGTTGAAAACGATGGTTTTCAGGTCGCCGGTCGCGGGAGCGGAGATCACTACGCGTTTAGCGCCTGCAGTGAGGTGGGCTTCAGCTTTTGTTTTATCGGTGAAGAAACCGGTGCATTCGAGCACTACGTCCACGCCATGATCTTTCCAGGGGATCTGGGAGGGATCTTTCTGCGCGTAGATCTTCACTTCATCGCCGTTTACGGTGATTGAGTTGTCGCTATGCTTCACATCCTGACCAAATCTACCTTGTGCGGAATCGTATTTCAGCAGGTGCGCCAAAACGGCGGGGCTTGTAAGGTCGTTGATCGCCACCACGTCGATGCCGGGAATATTGTAAATTTGGCGGTACGCCAAACGGCCGATGCGGCCGAAACCATTAATACCAATTTTGAGAGAAGTTCCCATTTTACACTGTAGTTTGTAGATGAAAAATTGAAAGGCAAAATTACGTGCTTGGCGGGTATTAATCAATAGGTATTTGGGTTAAGTAAATTTATTTTGGAAATATCAAAATGGGTTATACCTTTGCAATCCCAAATGAGGGACGCCGCGTTGGTCAATCGGCTAAGACGCCTCCCTTTCACGGAGGAATGACGGGTTCGACTCCCGTACGCGGTACGAAAAAAGGCTGTTCAGTAACATGAACGGCCTTTTTTTATTTGCCGCATCCTCACAAACCGTTTCTCAAGTACCGGATTATTTATTAATATTAACAGTACTCCCTCAAACTAAATCCAGTGTCAGAAAAACGAATCCACCCGCTAAGCACCCTCCTCGCGGCAATGATCGTCGCAATCAGCCTGCCAGGAGCAAAAACATCCGCCCGCAGCATCACGCCAAAGGATACGCCGCCCAACATCATTTTTATTCTCACGGACGATATGGGCTTCAGCGATATCGCTTGTTTCGGAGGGCAATTCGTACCTACGCCCAATATCGACCGTCTCGCAAAGAACGGCCGGAAATTTACGCAGTATTACAGTGCCGCGCCCATTTGCTCTCCTTCGAGGGCAGGGCTTCTCACCGGCATGTATCCCGGCAGATGGAATTTCTCTACCTACCTCGATAACAAAAAACATAACAGGAATGCGCAGCAGGCGGATTTCCTCGATCCTTCAGCGCCATCAATAGCGCATTTTTTCAAAAAGGCGGGATATGCGACCGGCCATTTCGGCAAATGGCATCTCGGCGGAGGAAGGGATGTGAAGAACGCGCCGGGTTTTGAACGATATGGTTTTGACGAGCATTCGAGCACTTACGAAAGCCCTGAACCCGATCCGCTTATCACCGCAACAAACTGGATATGGTCGGACAAGGACAGCATCAAAAGATGGGACCGCACAAAATATTTCGTGGATAAAACGCTTGACTTCCTGGGCCGGCATAAAGACCAGCCTTGTTTTGTGAACCTCTGGCCGGACGATATGCATACGCCCTGGGTACCGGAATATTCCCTTAAATTCCCTCTGAACAAAAAGGAAGAAGCCGCCTTTAAACTGGTCTTGAAAGAATATGACGCCCAGATCGGCAGACTGATGGACGGATTAAAGAAGCTGGGCATCGAAAAAAATACCATCGTCATTTTTACCAGCGACAACGGCCCCTTGCCCAGCTTTAAAGGCAGCAGGGCGGCGGGATTGAGAGGAACAAAATTGTCTTTGTACGAAGGAGGCATACGTATGCCTTTTATCATATCGTGGCCGGGGCATATTTCCCCGGGAACGGTCGACAGCTCGTCCGTTATCAGCGCGTTGGATATCATTCCTTCCCTGGCAAAACTGGGCAACGTTCATCTTCCCGCCGGCTACCGTGGCGACGGCATTGACAGAAGCGCGGTATTATTGGGAAAGCCGGCAAAGAGGAATAAAGAAATATACTGGGAATACGGCCGGAATAATATTGCGTTCGCCTATCCCCGCGGCAGGGACAAAAGCCCCAACCTCGCAATACGGTCCGGGGACTGGAAACTGTTAATGAATAGTGACAGCACGGATGTCCAGTTATACAACATGAAAACGGACAAGTACGAAACAAATAACGTTAAAGACAGCGAACAAACTATCGCGAGAAAGCTGAAAGGACAATTATTGCAATGGTGGAGCTCCCTTCCGAAACTGACGCCGCCAGGCAGCTAGCCCTGCAATGAACGGCAGATGCATAAAAATACCATCTCCCTTTCCGCTAAAATTTCCTATTTTCATTTACACTCCTGCCATATACAGGCTTAGGCTGACAAAAAAATGCTTATGCTATATAGAACCGCTGTCCCACTCCTCCTCCTCACCCTCCTCGCCGCCTGCACCAGCCAGCAACGCGAAACCCAGCTCGCACAGCGCGAAACCGCCCTTCTTCAAAAAGAAAAGAACTTCGCGCTGAAAGAAGCGGAGTATAAAGCGTTGCTGAAGATGCGGGACAGCCTCCTCGCCGTCAAAGATTCCGCCGCCGTAAAAGTATGGCCCGCCGCCATCGCCGGCAGATGGAACGGCCGGGTGCTGTGCACGGAATCCAACTGCAAGGATTATGTGATCGGCGACGTGCGGACGGACAGCTGGGAATTTCTCGCGGACTCCACGGGATTGTACGCCAACATCGTGAACAACAGCAAGATCGTTCGTGTTTTGCATGGGAACATCAGCAACGAACAGGTGCTGCTAAGTTTCCGGACGGATTCGAGCGTATCGAAAATGGTCGAAATACAGGTATCGCTCAACACGGGTGACAGTACCCTCATGAAGGGTACACAGGTTGTAAAAGCTGAGAATGATTGCACCGCGAAGTTCTCGGTTGAACTTTCACGTGCCGCTAAAATTAATTGATGTATGTCGCTGTTGAGTATCCAACACCTCAGCCTGCCGATCGAAGATCCGCTGCTGAAATTTTTGCTTGAGCTGATCATTATATTGTGCGTTCCCATCCTGCTGAACAAAATAAAAGTGCCGCATCTGCTCGGCCTTATTATCGCGGGGGCCGTGGTGGGGCCGAACGGGTTCAACGTACTGTCGCGTGACAGCAGCGTGGTGGTGACCGGCACTACCGGCCTGCTTTATATCATGTTCCTGGCGGGGCTTGAAATCAACATGGGCGATTTTAAAAGGAACAAATGGAAGAGCATTACCTTTTCCCTGTACACTTTTATCATTCCTTTCGCGCTGGGCTTTTTCGGCGGCTATTACCTGCTCGGGTTTTCTTTGTTCACTTCCATCCTGTTCGCGAGCCTGTTCTCTTCCCATACGCTGATCGTATATCCTTTGATCAGCAAGCTCGGCATCGCGCGGAACCTTGCTGTGAACATTACGGTAGGGGGAACGATGATAACCGATGTGCTGTCGCTGCTCGTGCTCGCCGTCATCGTCGGCATGACGCAGGGCGAAGTGGATTCCACTTTCTGGACGAAACTTTCCATTTCCATGGTCCTTTTCGGGCTGACGGTGCTGCTGGTTTTCCCGCTGATCGGCCGCTGGTTCTTCAAATCCGTGGAAGACAAAATATCGCAATACATTTTTGTGCTGGTGATGATCTACCTGGCCGCCCTATTGGCGGAGATCGCCGGGATAGAGGCCATCATCGGGGCGTTTTTTGCGGGGCTTGCGCTGAACAGGCTCATCCCGCATGCATCGTCGCTGATGAACCGCATCGAGTTTATCGGCAACGCGATCTTTATCCCGTTCTTCCTGATCAGCGTGGGTATGCTGATCGACTTCGGCGTATTCCTCAAAAGCTGGGAAACGCTTACCGTTGCGGGCATCATGCTGGTGGCGTCCATCGGCGGCAAGTACCTTGCGGCGGTGGCTACAAGGAAAACGTTCCGGCTTTCGAAAGACGAAGGGATGCTGATATTCGGCATGAGCTCCGCTTCGGCGGCGGCAACACTGGCTTCCGTGATGGTCGGTTACAACATCGTCATTTCTGAAACGGCCGCGGGCGAGCCGGTGAGGCTGCTGAACGAGCACGTGCTCAACGGAAGCATCCTCCTGATACTGATCTCCTGTACGATCTCTTCCTTCACTTCCATGTCCAGCGCGCAGCGCATCGCGGAAGAAGAAAAAGAGGATACGATCGCGGGGAACAAACATGAAACGGAAAACATCCTGCTGGCGGTCCACCACGAGGAAACGGTGGAAAGGATGGTGAACCTGGGACTGCTGCTCAAGTCAAAAGCGGAAGACAGCAAGCTGTTCGCGCTGAACGTTATCAACGAAAACCAGAACGAATCCTCCAAAAAGAATGCGGAAAAAACGCTGAACCACGCCGTGCATACGGCCGCTTCGGCGGACATCCCGCTGCAATCGCTGGTGCGGTACGACAACGATGTGGTGAACGGCATCAACAGCGTCGTGAAGGAACAGAATATTACCGACCTGATCATCGGGCTGGAAGACGAAAAGGGCTTCTCCCCTTCTTTTATCTACAACCTCTACTACGGTTACCTGACGAACCCGCGCATCAACGTGCTGGTGTACCATGCGGCGCAACCCGTATCCACCGTAAAAAGGTACGTGGTGTTCATCCCGGAAAACGCCGAAAAAGAAGCCGGTTTTTTCCACGCGCTGCTGAAGGTCTGGAACATCGGGCGGAATTCGGGCGCGCCGGTCACGTTCCGCACCACGCAAAAGATCGCCGGCATTCTCGAGCGTATCATGAAAAAATCGAGCCTCGAAGCGGAGTTTAAAATAGCCCCGTACTGGCGGGATATCGAGGAAGCCGCTTTATCGTTTGAAGAAGACGAGGGCCTGATCGTATTTATGAGCAAAACGGGCTCCGCCTCTTATTTCCCGCAAATGAAAACGGTGCCCGAATTCCTGAACAGGCATCTTCACGGCAACAATTACCTGCTGATCTTCCCGTTTTCCGAAACGGAGGACAGCCTGCCCGAACGACGGTCTATCAGCAACCACAGGGACTTTGCGGAGATCAGTAATATTATAGGGAGGATGTTTAAATAACGCCATTGCCGGAATAGCGATCTTGTCCCTAATATCATATGGAGAAAACTCCGCTCTGGAAATAACAACCGGAGATCAACAATATCGTGGGGAGAAATAAATACTTTGAAATACAAAGTGCTTTTCAAATAACATTAATCACTTTTTATGCCCAACAACACTTCCTCCGCGCCCGTTCACCCGGCCTCCATGGTCAAACGCATGCTGCAAGGCGCAGCCATCGCCCTCGTCCCCATCACCTTGCTGCTGCTCAGTGTGGACGAACCTAATCCCGCCTGGCCGGAATACTGGATGGTCAGGCCGCTGATCGTTGTTCCCATCGCGGGCGCCATGGGCGGACTGTTCTATTATTTGATGGATCACCTCCGTTATGAAGGCGGGTGGAAAAAAGTGCTGGCGATCCTGCTCAGCGTGATCGTGTATTGCTTCATCCTTTGGATAGGCACGATATTGGGCCTGGACGGCACTTTATGGGATTGATCATTTTTTTGGCAGCACACGGTTGCTCCGGGCCCATTGATACCAGCGGGCCTGCAGGTCTTTTACCACTTCGGGGTAACGGGCCGCCAGGTCGTTCAGTTCCGTTCCGTCCTCGTTGATCCTGTACAAACGCCAGGTAGTATCCCGCGTGAGCGAAACCAGCTTCCAGTCGCGCGAACGGACATACCGAGCGTTCATATGCTCGTTGAACAGGTATTCGTGACCGGCGGATTTCCGTCCTTTGAAAGCGGCGGTCAAACTCTTTCCCTGCATCGGCAATATCCTGTTCCCGTTATATTCGCTGGGATATTTCGCGCCGGCCAGCTCGGTGAAGGTCGCCATCAAATCCATCACATGGCCGGTCTGCGGGGAAATGCCTCCTTTGTTTTTTATTCCTTCCGGCCAGTAGGCGATCATCGGCGTGTGTACGCCGCCTTCGTAAGATTCCATTTTTGCGTACCGGTACGGTGTGTTTGCCACGTTCGCCCAGCGTTCGCCGATAGACGCGAAAGTGGTCTGCGGGCCGGGCATTGTTTTTTTATCCGTCGGGTATACGATCTCTTTGCCGTCGCGCGTTTCGCTGGGCCTGTCAAAACCTTTGCCGTAGCGCGAGCAGTCTTCGGGACTGGCGCCGTTGTCGCTGAGGAATACGATGAGCGTGTTGTTCAGCTCGCCTGTTTCTTTCAGCGCGGTTACGATGCGGCCGATCCCCTGGTCCATACAATCCACCATGGCGGCATGCACGGCCATCGCGCGGGCGTCCCATTCTTTGTCGGGGTTGTTTTCCCAGGACAGCCCGTTTTTGATGCGCGGCGAAAGCGGGGCTTTTTCCGGGTCAACAAGACCGTACTGCACAAGCCGGTCGTACCGCGCTTTCCGTATCGCGTCCCAGCCTGCGGCGTAGGTGTCCCTGTATTTTTCGATGTCTGCCGGTTTTGCCTGTAGCGGCCAGTGCGGCGCGTTGTGGGCCACGTAGATGAAGAACGGTTTTTCCCCCTTGCTGAATTCCCTCACATATTTTGCGGCGGTATCGTTGATCGCGTCCGTATGATAATAACCCTCCGGCACCTGCTTCACCGGCTCCGCGCCGCTCACCAGGCTGAAGGGATCAAAAAAATCGATCACGCCCCAGATGGTGCCGAAATATTTTTCAAAGCCCCGGTTCACCGGGTATTGATCGATGGGTGAGAACAGCGGCCGTTCGGCCTGGTGGTTCAGCCAGTCCAGCTGCGCCTGCCGCGTGGGCGCTTCGATGGTATTAGACACATGCCATTTGCCTGACATCGCGGTGCGGTAACCCGCGTCTTTCAACACCTCGGCTATCGTGACCACATCGCGGCCCAGCGCGCCGCGGTAACCGGGCAGCTTCCGGTCGGAGGTCATATCGCCGATGCCCGCGTTGTGGTTATACTGACCGGTCAGCAAAGCCGCGCGGGTCGGGCAACAGCGGGAGGTGTTATAAAAACGGCTGAAACGCAGCCCGCCCGCCGCAAGACGGTCGAGGTTCGGCGTATGGATCTCGCCGCCATAACAGCCGATGTCGGAATAACCGAGATCGTCCGCGAGAATGACAATGATATTGGGAGCGGAGCTTTTCCGTGCTTGCGAGCGGGTTTCTTTGGCCGGCAGCATAAAGCCGGCGAGAAGACAAAGGATGACTGAACGGGTATTCATCCCGTCAAAATAATAAATTCCGGGCGGGGATACAACTATCGAAAAGTGCAACGCTTTCTGCCTTGAACCGGGCAACCCTGCAACTATCGAAATGAAAACACGCCCGGCCCTATCCCTGCCGCTCCTTCCCGTTCAGCAAGGCTTCCAGCTTTTGCAGCTTCGATACCCAGAACGCGTCAAAGAAACTGATCCATTCCTGTAATTGGCTAAACCCTTCCTGCCGCAAAATGCAATACCGCTCCCGGCCGATGTTGCGGATGGAAATGAAGCCGCCGTCGTTGAGGATCTTGACGTGCTTCGAAACGGCCGGCCGGCTCATGTCGAAATTTTCGGCGAGCGCGTTGATGGTAAGACTGTCTTTCATCAGCAGCTGCAATATCTGCCGCCGGCTGGGATCGGCAATTACCTGGAACACGTCAGGAGTCGGCTGCGGCATGAGCGGATTGATTTAGTTCTTTCAAAAACCGTTTGGCGATCTTCAGCCAGCCTTTGTTCATCACGAGATACGACATAAAATTCATGATGCCTTTAAAGCCGCTGTGCACCAGCGTCAGCTCGGTGCCGCCGTCCTTCGGCAGCAACGTCCAGGTAACAACGGAATCGAGGGTGGTCTTTCCCTTGCCGTTGCCGCCTTTCCAGCTGTACACCAGCCGTTTGAGCGGTTCCACTTCCAGCACTTCGCAGAAGATGCGGCCGTCGAAGCCGAATTTTACAATGGGCCTGGTGTGGAACATGAACCGGTTCCCCACCACCGGCTGAATATCCGTTTCCATCAGCCACTGCGAAAGCAGCTCGGGCCTGGTAAGATAATCCCATACCTTTTCCGGCGCATGCGGGAAAAACCAGGTATGCCTGATCGCTTTTTCCATAATAGGTAACTTTTGAGTTACACAAATATAATACGTAACTTAAAAGTTACCTAATTTTTTTTCTAAAAAAACCGGCCTGGCTTTCGGTGCGGCGCGCGATGCCGGGAATGGAAAACACGCCCGCGGAAAACGCTTTTATGAAATGCGTCCGCTCAATCGCACTTGCACAAAAAAGGTTGCGGCTTCACAGCCGCAACCCGCTCTTTCGCACCTGTAGCGCTTTCCGTCAGACCCGCACATGGAGGAACAGGTTCACCCCTTCCTCCTCCTGCCTGACGCTGACCGCCCCCCGGCGTGCTCCGGCTTCATAAGCCATGGTTATCAATTCCTCCGCAGAACGGTGATGCAGGTACCATTCACCGATCAGCTCCATATAGTTGCGGGTGGGATTATGATCGCCGAAATTCCCGATGACCACTTCCCCGCCCGGTTTCGTCCAGCCCATAAATTTCTGCAGCAGCCGGACGAACACCCTGTCTTCAAAATAATCGAACAAACCCGCGCTCCACACCATATCGAACTGTTCGTCCGTGTTGAACCGGAAAATGTTCTTATGTACAAAGCTGATCTGCGCCGCCTGGCGTTCGTTCAGCTCTTTCGCGTAGTTGATGGCATGTTCGTCCGCCTCCACGCATACCGTTTGCAGCAGCGAAGGATCGATGCAGGCGTAGGCTTCGGCAAGGTCCCTCGCGGGGCCGCTGGCTACGTTCAGCAGCCGCACCGGCCTTTTGCGCGCCAGCATATCGCGGATGGCGCGTATAAAATAACTTTTGCGGTTGCGCACGGCCTTGCAGGCCGGCTGCTCGTGCCAGAACTGGTCCCACTTCTCAAAACGCTCGTCGGCCGTTACCTGCTGGCGGTAAATTTTATCGATGATGAGAAAATCGCCGGCATAACCAAAGGGTTTGCTGCGGCAATGCCCGAGGATGGTCTTCATGCTGTCGTCCTCCTCGCAGAAACCGGATTGCAGCACGGCGAGCTCGTCTTCGCTCAACCGGCCGGACTGGTAAGCGGTGGTAATGTCTGCAAATACCCGGTGAAGGGTTTCGTACTGGCGCGTTTCCGGGCCGCCGTTGGCGATCACTTCCTGTAAAAACGCGATGGGTGCTGTAGTCATTGGGGTTTTGTTTTTAATTGTTTCGCGGAATCGTGTTTAACGCTGTAAAGTTGCAGCGGAAGCCCGGCCTGCGGAACCTGGAATTAACGGAAACCATGATCGGGTTAACCAAAATGCCGCATACATTAATTCAGTATGCGGGCATGGGTGCCGGGAAAGTAATTTCACGGCATAAACCCCACCCGCTATGAAACATGTAGGTATCATCGGCGCAGGCCTGAGCGGCCTCGCCACCGCCAAAGCATTTATCCGCGAAGGATTTTATGTCACCGTTATCGAAAAGGCCGCTTCGGTAGGCGGCGTCTGGGAAAAAAGCAGAAGCTATCACGGCGTGGCTACGCAGACCACGCGCGACGAATACGCTTTCTCCGATTTCCCCATGCCTTCCCATTACCCATTATGGCCTTCGGGAGAGCAGGTGCAGCAATACCTGGAAGACTATGCCCGGCATTTCGGCATCTTTTCCGTCATCCGTTTTAACACCGCCGTTACCGGTCTCCGCTACGAAAACGGCCAGTGGGAAATGGACATCTACGATGCCGCGCAAGACGATACGGACACGCTGCGTTTTGATTTCGTGGCCGTGTGCACCGGCACTTTTCACAAACCGTACATCCCGGCGTTCAAAGGCATGGAAACCTTTACCGGCAAGATTTTGCACACCAGCCAGGTGACGGACGCATCCATTTTAAAAGACAGATCGGTAGCCGTGGTCGGTTTCGCCAAATCCGCTACGGACATTGCCACGCTGGCTGCCGATACGGCGGCGGAATGCCAGCTGCTGTACCGCAAGGCGCAATGGAAAGTGCCGCGTTATTTTGGCAACCTCGTCAATATGCGTTACCTGCTGTTCTCCCGTTTTTCCGAAGCCTTCTTTAACGCGCCTTACAAGACCGGGTTCCAGAAATTCCTGCACAGCGTAGGCAGGCCGCTGGTATGGGCGCAATGGCGCGGGCTGGAGCTGCTGCTGAAAAAACAGTTCAAGCTGAAAGCCTGCGGCATGGTGCCTAAGCACCGCATCGAAGACCAGATCAGCTGCAGTTTAGGCGTTGCGCCCGAGGGGTTTTATGAAAAAGTGCGCTGCGGCGCCATCAGGGCCAGGCAAACGGAGATCAGCCATTTCGACGGCGGCCGGGTGTTCCTGCAAAACGGCGCGGTGATCACGCCGGACGTGGTGGTATGCGGAACCGGTTTCAGCCAGTCCATGCCTTTCCTCGGCGAGCCGTACAAAAGCCGCATCGTGGGGAAGGACGGCGGTTTCCGCCTCTTCCGAAACATCGTGAACCCCGATGTGCCGCAGCTGGGCTTCGTCGGTTTCAACTCCAGTCTTTTCACCACCCTTACTTCCGAAATTGCCGCCCGCTGGCTGGTGAAGTACGCGCAGGGAACGCTGCAGCTGCCTGCGAAAGAGGCCATCCGGCAGGACATGGACTTTATGGCCGGATGGCGCAAAACCGCCCGGCCCATCTCCTCCGAGTTCAGCGGCACCTGTGTTGCGCCGTTCAATTTTATGCACCTGGATATGCTGATGAAGGATATGGGATTGAAGACCAAAGCCACGCGCTGGCTGCCGTACGAATTTTTCAAACCCATTAACCCGAAAGATTATCGTATTTTGCTGCAAGCCGCTATCCGGAAGGCGCCCCAACAGGTGCCGGTGTACCAACCGGCAGAAATCATCCAGTAAACCAATGAAACAACCAAAAAAACCGGCTGCATCTGACGCTCCGCAACCCTCCGTAAAAGTGCCCCCCGAAATGGAAGGGCTTTTCAGGAAAGCGGAAGAAAGCGTACGCGAATATTTTTCCAACATGCGGCTCAACCCCTCGGAAGGCACCATCGAGATCAACAACGAAAGATATGTGCTGATAAGGGCCTCGGCCTTGTCCAAAGATTTTCTCGACAGCATTCTCAGCCTGTACGCGGACCGTGGCGAGCAGGAAGCGTTCAGCATTGGCCGCAATTTTTTATTCGATATTTCCCACGCCATCGGCATGAACGATGCCAAGGCCTTTCACGCCAAAATGCATGTGACCGACCCTGTAGCCAAGCTCTCGGCCGGCCCCGTGCATTTTGCGTATACGGGCTGGGCCTTTGTGGACATCCTCCCCGAAAGCACGCCCACGCCCGACGACGATTATTACCTCGTATACCATCATCCATTTTCCTTTGAAGCGGACGCCTGGATACGTTCCGGCGCGGAATCCCGCTTCCCCGTATGCATCATGAGCACGGGCTATTCCTCCGGCTGGTGCGAGGAGAGCTTCGGCATCCCGCTCACCGCCGTGGAAGTGACCTGCCGCGCGCAGGGCGACGAACAATGCACTTTCATCATGAGCCCGCCGCACCGCATCGAGGAGCATATACAGCATTTCGCAAAAACGCACCGCAAGCAGCATATCAAAAAAGCGCCACCGGAGATACCGACGTTTTTCCTGCGAAAAACGGTGGAGGAGCAGATGGAAAAAGCGCGGAAGCTGGCGGAGGAATCGTCGCGCGCGAAGTCGGACTTCGTGGCGAACATGAGCCACGAGCTGCGGACGCCGCTTACGGCCATCCTGGGTTTTACGGAGCTGATGAAAAAAACGAAATTGTCCGCCCGGCAAACCGAATACCTCGAAGCCATTTGCGCCAGCGGCAGCAACCTGCTGAGCACCATCAACGACATCATGGACCTCAGCAAGCTGGACGCGCGGAAGATCAGCTTCGAATCCATGCCCGTGGTATTGCCGGAGCTGCTGCAATCCATCGAGCTGATGCTGGCATCGAAGCTGCGCGCCAAACAGCTTGCGTTCTCCTGCGAAACCGGCAGGGCCCTGCAAAAGCCGCTGCTGGCGGACAGTGCACGGCTCACACAGATTTTGCTCAACATTATCGGCAACGCTGTCAAGTTCACCGAAAAAGGCGGCATCGCTGTCACCGCCGACGCGGAAGAGGAAACCGCGCAGGGCATGATGGTGAAGCTCTGTATTAAAGACACCGGCATCGGCATTGCGCCCGCCAAACAATCCACCATATTCGAACGGTTCACACAGGCGGATACGGCCATCAGCCGGAAGTACGGCGGCTCGGGCCTCGGGCTGGCCATCACGCGCGAGCTGGTGGAGCTGATGGGCGGCAGCATTTCCGTTTCCAGCAAAGTGAACAAAGGCAGCGAATTTACTGTGCGCCTGCCTTTGGCGAAAGCGGCCAGGCGCGGCAAAGCCAAACCCGCCGCCGCGCAGGCGGTGCATGGCAACGGCATGCATGTGCTGGTGGTGGAAGACAATGTGCTGAACCAGAAAATGACCCGCATCATGCTGGCGAACAACGGATTTACCGTAAGCGGCGCGGGCAGCGGCACAAAAGCCATCGCGGCATTAAAAAAAGAAAGGGCGGACATCGTGCTGATGGACCTGCAGATACCCGGCATGGACGGCTATCTCACCACCCGCAAGATCAGGGAAGAGCTGAAGATGGACATGCCCATCATCGCCATTACCGCGCATGCGTTCAACGGCGAAAAGGAAAAATGCATCGCCGCGGGCATGAACGACTACCTCCCCAAACCCTTCCGGGAACAGGAATTGCTGGCGGCGATCGCCGGTTTCCAGCAGCCGCCGCTAGTCGATCTCGGTTTTTTGAAAGAGCAGACGCGCAACAACGTGGCCTTTATCAAGGACATGATCCGCACCTTCATCCGCCAGGCGCCGAAAGACCTGGCCGCGCTGCAAAAAGCGGCCAAACAGGAGAACGGCGCGCAGGTATACAAGATCGCGCATACGCTCAGCACCTCGGTGAGCTTTTTCGGGTTGAAAAAACACATCGGCGAAGCACTTTCGCTGATGCAGCAAACAAAACGCGCGGAGCCCGAACAGCTGGAAAAAGTCGTGCGCATCTGTACGCGTGCCGTAAAGGAATTGCAGGAAATTACACCGTCCGCTTTGTCATCAAAGCCATAAATTCATCTTTCTTTTTCGGGGAAATGGCGACCATCGCGCCGTCGCTCATTACGGCATAGCCGCCGTCCGTGCGCACCCAGCGTTTCACGTCCTTCAGGTTGATCATGTTGGAGTTGTGGATGCGGAAAAAGCCATGGTCCTGCAGCGACATTTCATACTCTTTCAGGTTTTTGCTGACCATGATCTGCCGCCCGTCCTTCAGGTAAAAAATAGTGTACGGGCCTTTGGCTTCGAGACGGATGATGCCGCTCAGCGGGATGAAGTCCACCCCTTCGGAAGTGGAGAGGCTGATGCAGAAATCTTCGTTCGCGGATTTGTTGAGGTTTTTGAGCAGCAGCTCAAGCCGGTTGTCCGCCTTCGGGCCTTCTATTTGCTGTATGGCTTTGCCCACGGCGGCTTCCAGCTCGTCAAGGTTGATGGGTTTGAGCAGGTAGTCCACCGCGCTGAACTTGATGGCCTGAATGGCGTAGTGGTCGAATGCGGTGGTGAAGATCACGTGAAAATTATGATGCCCGGCCCGCTGCAGCACATCAAAGCCGGTGCCGGTCTGCATTTCTATATCGAGGAAGATCAATTGCGGGGAATGGGCCTGGATGCGCTGAAGGGCTTCTTCCACATTGGACGCTACGGCCACCAGCTCCAGCTGCGGGCAGTATTCGCGCACCATGTTCGACAAAAAGTCCCGGCTCAGCGTTTCATCCTCCACAATCAGTGCCTTGAATTTCATATCAGGGTTTTGAGGTGAGAACAATATAAGGAAATTTCATTAGCGGATAGTGATCACGGCGCGGTTGAGCCGGCCGTTGCCCGTGTTGGCGGCGCTCCGCTGCGCCAGTGTTATCTGCCGGATGTTCAGCGCGTTGAACTGTTCGATGCGGTGATTGAACAGCACGGCCCTTTCGTCCAGGCCCGGTGAAAACTCGCCGCTCACGCCGTTGTCCGTCACTTCCAGCTCCAGCGTGTCGCCAATGGCGCGCAATGCCACGGATATTTTCCCTTTCTCGCCTTTTTCCAGGTGCAGCACGCCTTTGTACAGCGCCTCTTCCAGCAGGGCGTGGGTGAGGAAAGGCGGGATATCTTCCAGGCAAAGCGCTTCCGGCAGGTCCACTTCGTATTCAAACCGGTCGGGGAAGCGGAACTGCTCCAGCACCAGGTAATCCCTGATCAGCTCGGCTTCGTCCTGCAAATGAATGGAGATCTCATCGCCGTAATGCACCATTTTGCGCAGGAAAGCGGAAAAACGGCTGATATACTGCAGCGAGGTCTTCGGGTCGCCGGTACTGACAAAGTACTGTATGGAATTGAGGGAATTGAACAGGAAGTGCGGGTTGAGCCTTGCCTGCAATATCTTCATTTTCAACAGGTCGTTCAAACGGGATAGCTGCTCCTCCTGGTGCGCCGCCTGCTTTTCGCGGTAAGCCAGCTTTTCGGCCAGGCGCGCTTTTTCGCGGTATAGGCGGTAGCCCCATATGGCAGCAACGATCCCCGTGACTCCTGTTATCCATCCTAAGATCATAAACCTCTCCTCTGCTTTGGGGTAAAGATGGCACAATAACGGCGGCAAGGCCGGGATGAATTAACGGTTGCCGGGTTTGACTTAACGTAACGGGGTATTGGCCATATGAAACGCTCCTGGAAAAACCTATTTCCCGAAAATGGCCGCCCCTACCCTGATCACCAGCATGCCGGCCAGGCTGAAGCCCGCTACCAGCAGCCAGTCCAGCCGTGGCATCATTTCCAGCCGCAACGCTTCCTTCACCGGCGGAATCACGAGGCAAAGCAGCGTCACCGCCGCGCTTAATACGATGGAGCCAAGCAGGTAAGGGTTGCGCATCACCGGGCCGCCGAGGAACTTTTCTTTCCCTTCGTTCA
>CBINIO010000036.1:0-15633 GCA_966250725.1 uncultured Chitinophaga sp. | reverse complement strand
CAATATGACCAGCGCCTATTCCCTTCATCTCCCCATGAACAGGAACGGCTCCGGCACCAGCTGGCTGCCCGACAACAGCCCGATGTACATGTACATGGCGCAGCAGGGGAGAACTTCATTCATGCTTCATGGAAACGTATTCCTCCGCTATACTTCTACCGACTTCAGCGCCAAAGGTTCCCGCGGAGGCGCAAAGTTCGACGCGCCCAACTGGCTGATGGGCATGATGAACCACCGCGTAGGTAAAAAAGGGCTGCTGAACGCCACCGTGATGCTGAGCTTTGACAGGCTCACGATGGGCGGCGACGGTTACCCGCTGCTGTTCCAGAGCGGAGAAACCTGGCAGGGCAAAGCGCTGGTAGACCGCCAGCACCCCCACGATCTTTTTGCAGCGGTAAGCGTGGGCTACACGCATGCCATCAATAAAGACATGGATGTGTACGCCTACCTCGGCTATCCCGGCGAACCCGCTATCAGCGCGCCCGCGTTCATGCACCGCGTGTCCGCCATGAACAACCCCGATGCCCCGCTCGGCCACCACTGGCAGGACGCTACGCACATCACCTTTGGCGTAGGCACGCTCGGCTTCCGTTACAAACAGGTGAAAGCGGAATTTTCCAGCTTCACCGGCCGCGAACCGGACGAGAACCGTTACGACTTTGACAAACCGCTGTTCGACAGCTACGCATACCGTCTCAGCTACAACCCTTCCGGGCAATGGGCGCTGCAATTCTCGCAAGCCTTTGTGCACAGCCCCGAAACGCTGGAGCCGGAAGTGAACATCACCCGCACCACCGCCTCGGCCATTCACACGGCGCCGCTGCGCAGGCACGGCAGCTTCGTGGCATCCACCGCGGTATGGGGGCTCAACAGTAAAAGCGACGGGCACAAGGAACATTCCTTCCTGCTTGAAAGCAATTTGCAATTGCAGCGGAATGCGATATACGGCAGGTATGAGTTCGTGGAAAAAAGCACGCACGAGCTGCAGCTGGAAGACCGGCTGGGGGAAGCGAAATTTAACGTACATGCGTTTACGTTAGGTTATGCACGAACCCTCGCCACCGTATGGAAAACGAACCTGGCGGCGGGCGCCCAGGGCACGGTGAACGTGCAGGACAAAGCGTTGTACGGCATCTATGGGAAAAACCCGCTCAGCGCGCAGGTGTACCTGCGGATCAGCCCGGCGATGCATTGACGGGATAAACCAATCATTTTTATATGGAACAGGCCGCCCTGGTTTTGGGGCGGCCCGTTCTTTTGCAGGCGGAAACCAGAGATATCGAATTTATTTTCAATCTCCTATTCCATTTCCTTGAGGGAATTTTATTGCTAATAACACGTTAATTACCTCCACCGTTTTGCTTTTTATGTTAGATTAGCTTTACACAAAACAGCGGGAAAAAGGAATGCGTTACTTCAACACAGGCTGGTTATTATTGCTAATGGTGGCGGTGGCGGCCTGCGGCCGGAAAAAGGGTCAACCCAGGCAGCAGGAGATCGTGCAGAACATCCGCCAGCTGGACGAAGTGGTGACCGAACAGATCCGCGATCGGCTGGAATATGTTGCAGGCAACGAAGGCATGATGGAGGACAGCGTGGCCGCCTTCCGGCTCAGCGCCTTGCAGTATGCTTACCGGCAGCAGGGTGCGGCATTGTGGTCGGAGAACGGGCGGGCGGGAGCGGAGGCGGATACGATGCTGCAATGGATCAACGCCGCGGGCAATTACGGGCTGAATCCGGCGCATTATCATGCCAGCGCGCTTAACGATGTGCAAAACCGTTTCCGAACGGGAAAAGACGCCCGGAAGGACGCCGCGCTATGGGCAAAAATGGACGTGCTGCTCACCGACGCGTTCTTCAAAATGTCGCACCACCTGCATTACGGCGTGGCCCCGCGCGACAGCGTAACCCTCCGCAAAGATTCCCTGCTTTCGGACACCGTGCTCACCAGCCTGCTGCAAACCGCGCTGCGGCAAAACGGCATTTCCGCCGCATTGCAGCAGCAGGAACCGTTCCACCCCGGCTATCTCGCGTTGAAAGAAGGCCTGCTGCAATTCCGGCGGCGCTACGGCGATATGCGCTGGGATACGCTGCCGCAGCAATACGCGGATACGCCGCAATTCAGGCAGCGGCTGGCGACGCGTCTTATCAGAACAGGACAACTGGATTCCGCCGCGTTTTCAGATTCACTGCAGCTAAAGAACGCCGTGCGGAAATTTCAACGCGAATTTAACCTCTACGCTGACGGTATCGCCGGCAAACGCACCATCCAGGCGCTGAACAAACAGCCGCAGGACTGGCTGCTGCAGGCATCCGTGAACCTCGACCGCTGGCGCAAGCTGCCGGACACATTGCCCGACCGCTACCTGCTCGTGAACATCCCCGCCTTTCGCCTCAACGTAATGGAAGACACCGCCAGCGTGGTGGAAAGCCGCGTGATCGTCGGCACGCCGAACACGCGTACGCCCATTCTCAATTCCGTCATGACCAATTTCGTGCTGTACCCTTACTGGCGCGTGCCGTACAGCATCGTGTTCAGGGAAATGCTGCCGCAGATCAAAAAGAACGTCGGCTACCTCGCGGAAAAGAACCTCGAAGTGGTCGATCATCACGGCAACGTGGTAAGCCCCGATTCCATCAACTGGAACAAACTCGGCCGCAGGTATTTTCCTTATGTGCTGCGGCAGATGGACGGGCTGGACAATTCGCTCGGCATCCTCAAATTCAACTTCGCCAACAAGTTCAGCGTATACCTCCACGATACGAACAACCGCAGCCTTTTCAGCAACAGCAACCGCGCGCTGAGCCACGGCTGCGTGCGCGTGCAGGCCTGGGACAGTCTCGCCATGTACATGATCCGCAACGACCCGCGCCCCGAAATGCGCGACAGCGTGCTCACATGGCTGCAAAACGAAGAGCAGCGCGTATATTCCATGACCAACCGGCTGCCTATCTATATCCGTTATTTCACCGCCGAAATGCGGAACGGGCGTTTGCAGTTTTATGACGATGTGTATGGGGAAGACACTACGCTTGAGCGGTATTTTAAATAGAAATCCGCCGCCGACTCAACAAAAAAAGGCTGCATCTTCCGATACAGCCCCTTTCAGAATATTTATTATTACAGACCTGCTAGTTCAACAGCTCCGCCAGTTTTTCCTCCAATGCCTTGCCACGCAGGTTCTTCGCAACGATCTTGCCTTGCGGGTCGATCAGGAAATTCTGCGGGATGGAACGCACCGCATATTGTTTTGCAACGGCATTGTTCCAGTATTCGAGGTCTGAAACGTGTGTCCAGGTGAGGTTGTCGTCTGCGATCGCTTTCAGCCATTTTCCTTTGGCGTCTTCCTTGTCCAGCGACACGCCGAGGATGGTGAAGTTTTTGTCTTTGTAAGCGTTATACGCTTTCACCACGTTCGGGTTCTCCTGGCGGCAGGGGCCGCACCAGCTTGCCCAGAAGTCGATCAGCACGTATTTGCCGCGGAAGGAAGCGAGGGAAACGGGTTTCCCTTCGGTGTCGTTCTGCGTGAATTCGGGAGCCGTAGCGCCGATAGATACCGTTTTGACCTTGGCGAGGTATTCCTCGTAAGTTTTGCCGGCCTTGCTTTCGCGCACGTCCTGGCTCAGCCTGGCGAACTGGGGATATACCTCGGCATAATCGGGGGTGGAGCCCGCCAGCTGTTTCACCACGTCGAGGGCTACTACGCTGCTGGTGTGGGTTTCCAGGAATTTTTTCTGGATTTCCTTACGGTCGGCCTCGATCTGCCGGGATTCCGCCATGATGCCTTCCATGAAAGCCTCGTCTTTCCGCTGTTCGGGCGTGGCGGCATAATACTTTGCCATCAGCGCGCTGTTGCGCTCGTCCACGGACTTGGTGAGGTTTTTCATCTCGCTGTTGTCCGCATTGTTCTTACCGCCTTTTACGGTGGCGTTGTGCATGCTGTCTTTGCTCTGCACCAGGATGTCGCCTTTTTCCAGGTAAATGCCCAGGTTGGACTTCTGCGCAATTTCGCGGGGAGTGCCCGGGCCGTAGCTGAATGCCAGGAAAGCCGATGCGGGTGTGCTGACGGTGCCGGTGAAAGTAAATGCGCCGTTTTCCACTGCGGCGGAATCCACTGCTCTTTTGCCGTCTTTCACATACTGCAGGTACGCTTTTGCGGGCGCGTTGTGGTTGCCGATCTTGCCTTTAATGGTGTACGTGTCCTGCGCATACACGAAGGCCGGCAGCAGCAGGACCGGAATTAATAACTTTTTTTTCATGATTGGTTGGGTTTGAAGATAAAAGTAGGAAGAACTTGCGAATTGCCCGAAAAAAACATGTTTGAGCGGCCGTGACGGCTGATGTGTAGCACTGTGGAATAAAAAACCGGTCCTGTGTGCAATGCCGCTGCGGACGTGTAGCACTGCTGAATAAAAAAGCGGCCTCCGTCCGGGAGGCCGCCTGTATGCGGGATATGCTTTAGCTTATTTGGCGAGTTTCGCTTTCAGCGCCGTATCCAGCTCGGAAAGGAACTCTTCGGTGTAGAGATAGTGTTTGCCATGCTCTACTTTGTTGCCATGGATACACACAGCCAGGTCCTTGGTCATTTTGCCGCTTTCAACGGTTTCTACGCACACCTGTTCCAGCGCGTGGCAGAAATTGATCAGTTCCTGGTTGCCGTCCAGCTTGCCACGGAACTCCAGGCCGCGCGTCCATGCGAAAATGGAGGCGATGGGGTTGGTGGAAGTCGGTTTGCCGGCCTGGTGGTCGCGGTAGTGGCGGGTAACGGTGCCGTGCGCGGCTTCCGCTTCCATCGTTTTGCCGTCGGGCGTAACGAGGGTGGAGGTCATGAGGCCGAGAGAACCGAAGCCCTGCGCAACGGTGTCGGACTGTACGTCGCCGTCGTAGTTTTTACAGGCCCACACGAAGTTGCCGTGCCATTTCAGCGCGGAAGCCACCATGTCGTCAATCAGTCGGTGCTCGTAAGTGAGACCTTCTTTTTCGAACTGGGCCTTGAACTCGTTCTGGTAGATCTCTTCGAAAATATCTTTGAAACGGCCGTCGTATTTTTTAAGGATGGTGTTTTTGGTGCTGAGGTACAGCGGCCATTTTTTCATCAGCGCCTGGTTGAAGCAGGAGCGTGCGAAGCCGCGGATGGACTCATCCGTATTATACATTGCCAGCGCAACGCCGTCGCCTTTGAAGTTGTACACTTCATGCTCGATCACTTCGCCGTTCTCGCCTTCGAACCTGATGGTGAGCTTGCCTTTGCCTTTGGTCACAAAGTCGGTAGCGCGGTACTGGTCGCCAAAAGCGTGGCGGCCGATGCAGATCGGCGCGGTCCAGTTGGGAACGAGGCGGGGCACGTTCTTGGTCACGATGGGCTCGCGGAACACGGTGCCGTCAAGGATGTTGCGGATGGTGCCGTTGGGCGATTTCCACATCTGCTTCAGCTTGAATTCCTGCACGCGCTGCTCGTCCGGCGTAATGGTCGCGCATTTGATGCCCACGTTGTACTGTTTGATCGCGTTGGCCGCGTCTACGGTCACCTGGTCGTTGGTGGCGTCGCGGTGCTCCATCCCGAGGTCGAAATATTTAATATCCAGTTCCAGATAAGGAGTGATCAGTTTGTCTTTAATGAACTTCCAGATGATCCGCGTCATTTCGTCGCCATCCAGTTCAACCACAGGGTTTGCAACTTTGATTTTTTGTGACATCAGTTTTTAATTTTTATAACACCAATTTCGAATCCGTAACCGGTTGATTAGATTACGTTTTTTTATTAATTGATTTGAATACAGTGTCGAAAGATAACACATCGTCCCGGAATTTTTGCAATCCGTTGCATTAAATTCCTTCCCTTACAGCTGCTTGATGATCTCGTCCGCGAACTCGCTGCATTTTACCAGCGTGGCGTCGTCCATCAGCTTGTAGAAGTCGATCGTCACGCGTTTGCGCATGATGGCCGTGCTGAGGCCGTGCACGATGATGTCCGCCGCTTCTTTCCAGCCCATATATTCCAGCATCATCACACCGGAAAGGATCACGGAAGAAGGGTTCATCGTGTCGGTATTCGCGAAGCGGGGCGCGGTGCCGTGCGTGGCTTCGAATACGGCGTGGCCTGTGGCGTAGTTGATGTTGCCGCCCGGCGCGATGCCGATGCCGCCTACCGCCGCCGCCAGCGCGTCGGAAATATAGTCGCCGTTGAGGTTCAGCGTGGCGATCACGGAAAATTCCTGCGGGGCCAGCAGTATCTGCTGCAGGAAGTTGTCGGCGATCACGTCGTTGACGATGATCTTGTTATGCGCCTGCGCCACTCTCAGCTCGCGGTTGGCCTCGTCCTCGCCTTTTTCTTTTTTGGTTCTTTCCCATTGCTCCCAGGTATACACCTGCTCGCCGAATTCGCGCGCCGCCAGCTCGTAGCCCCAGTTCTTGAAGCCGCCTTCGGTGAACTTCATGATGTTGCCTTTATGCACGATAGAAACGGTGGGCCGCTTGTGCTCGATGGCGTACTGGATGGCCGCGCGGATGAGCCTTTCGGTCCCTTCCTTGGATACGGGCTTGATGCCGAAGGAGGAGGTTTCGGGGAAACGGATCTGTTTCACGCCCAGCTCTTCGGTGAGGAATTTGAGGAGCTTGCCGGCGTTCTCGGTGCCATACATATATTCGATGCCGGCGTAGATGTCCTCGGTGTTTTCGCGGAAGATCACCATGTCCACCTTTTCGGGGTGCTTCACGGGGGAAGGCACTTTGTTGAACCAGCGCACGGGGCGTACGCAGGCGTAGAGGTCCAGCTCCTGGCGCATGGCCACGTTCAGCGAGCGGATGCCGCCGCCTACCGGGGTAGTAAGCGGGCCTTTGATGGACACGAGGTATTCTTTCTGCGCGTCCAGCGTGGCTTTGGGCAGCCATTCGCCGGTTTCCTGGAAGGCCTTTTCACCGGCCAGCACTTCTTTCCATTCAATTTTCCGTTCGCTGCCGTAGGCTTTTTCGATGGCCGCGTCAAACACTCTCACACTGGCGCGCCAGATATCGGGGCCGATGCCGTCGCCGATTATGAACGGAATAATAGGATGGGCAGGGACCTTGATCTGCCCGTTGATCATCTGAATTTTTTCTGCCGGCATATATTGTCGTGTTATTGTTTCAATAATTGACCGCAAAGGTATGACATTTGGGCTTGGCCTGTACCCCGGAATTGTGATAATTAACTTAAATTCGAAGGAGAATTACAGCACCCAAAAACAAGCAGCTATGGCCGAACATATTGTTTCAATATTAGATATAACCCCCGTCACCCACAATGTAAAACGATTTACCCTGCAAAAGCCCGCCGGTTACTCGTTCATTCCCGGCCAGGCCACCGATGTGGCCATCAACCTGCCTGGCTGGGAAAAGGAGCTGCGGCCTTTCACCTTTACCGCGCTCAATGAATGGGACACGCTCGAGTTCACCATCAAGATCTATGACGACCATGAGGGCGTTACCCACCAGCTGGGACTGCGCAAACCGGGCGACAGCCTCATCCTGCACGACGTATGGGGCGCCATCCAGTACAAGGGCGAAGGCGTGTTCATCGCCGGAGGCGCGGGCGTAACGCCTTTCATCGCCATATTCCGGCAGCTGCATAAAGACGGGAAGACCGGCAACAACAAGCTGATATTTTCCAACAAGACCCGCGAGGACATTATCCTGGAAGACGAATTCCGTTCCATGCTCGGCCCCAACTTCATCAATACCCTTACGGACGAGGCATTTCCCGGCTACGACCATCATTATATCGACGAAGTATATCTCCGCGACAAAGTGAAGGATTATCGCCAGCATTTCTACATCTGCGGGCCGGATGCGATGGTGGCCGATCTTCAGCCCATCATCCGCAAACTGGGCGGCGAATCCGTCATTGTCGAGCTGTAAGCATTTTCACCGGCGATTTTCCCCCTTTTACCGGTAATTGACCCCTCCCCGCCTAAGCGGTATTGTCCTGCAAACCGGCGCGGGGTAGATTTGTATCATAAATTTCAAAAACAATACAATTTATGAGCAGGTTAAATCGTCAACGAAATAACATCGCGAACGGAAGCGGCCTTTGGGCAGGCATCATCGTTCTCTCCGTCGGTCTTTTTATTTTCCTCCGGAGGCTGGGCCTGGAGCTGCCCGACTGGCTCTTTTCCTGGCCCATGATACTGGTGGCGGTCGGTTTCCTGATAGGCGTCAAGAACAAGTTCCAGGGCATCACGTGGTTTATCGTCACTTTCGTTGGCTGTGTGTTCCTGGTAGGGGAGATGGTGCCGGAAGAGTGGAATATCAGCCGCTTCATTTTCCCGTCCATCCTCATCATGATAGGCGAGTATAGCATCGGGCGGGCCGCCAGCCGTAAACATCGCTATGAGGAAATAATGGGAGAAGGCACGGTGCGCAACAGCGACGACTATATTCAAAGCACCACCATCTTTAGCGGTACCAACAAAATGATACTGTCGAAGAGCTTCCAGGGAGGCGCCATCACCACCGTTTTCGGCGGCACGGAGCTGAACTTCACGCAGGCTGACATCCAGGGAGAAGTGGTGCTGGATATCACGACATTGTTCGGCGGCGTGGAAATAGTGGTGCCCAGCAGCTGGGACGTAAGAGTGGACGTGGCTACCGTGTTCGGCGGTATTGAAGACAAGCGCGCCATTCCGCCTGTGATACCCACCAACAAAGTGCTGGTGCTGAAAGGCTCCTGCACGTTCGGAGGGGTCGATCTGAAAAGTTATTAGTCTCTTTTTCCGCCATTCTTTTATCCATTGCATTGTTGATCCCCCATCCATCCTTATTCATACCAGTAAACCGTTAAAACATGTATTGGTTCGTAGCGAAGATCGTGTACCAGATCATCTGCGGAAAAGGCGAGCACCTTCCGCAGTTCGACGAGCAATTGCGCCTGATCAGTGCGGTCGATAAAAAAGAAGCCTGGAAAAAAGCCGTGGAGATCGGCGAGCAGGAGCAGTACGCATTCCGCAACCAGAAAGAAGAGCTGGTGGAATGGCGCTTCATCAACGTGCCGGAACTGAGCGCGCTGGACGAGCTGAAAGACGGCATGGAGCTGTATTCCCGCGTGGAGGAACCGGAAAATGCCAGCAGCTATGTTGCGCTGCTGCAGATGAAAGCGGCGCAGCTGCAATCGCAGAAGTTTTTTGAGCTGAATGTATAACCGTAAATAACGCAACGATTTGGCCACACATTTGCTCAAAGAAGCTCCCTTCCGCTGGACGTTCATCACAGGCGTTTGCGTATTCATCCAGATGCATGCCATCATCCTGCATCTCTGGCTGAAGCTGCCGATGCCGCTGGCCTGGGCGGACAGCGGGTTTCACAACAGCCTGCTCGCCATCGCGGCCGCCTGCATCACGCAGATGCTCGCTTATTACAGGCCGGTGAAGGGCAAATATGTGTTCGTGGCGCTGCTCACCGCCACCGTGAGCGTCATCTGGCTGGTAAGCGTGTACTGGTCGCTGCGCGGCATCTTCGGCACGCTCGGCGATTATATGCTCTGGCTGAACGACACGCTGCCCGTACGGTTCGCTTTCGGCTGGCTGATCATCACCGGTACCGGCTTTATCAGCTTTTTCCTGTATGAAATGGACGAGCACCGCGCCGCCCTCGCCCGCAAGGAAGCCGCCGAAAAAATGGCGAGGGAGGCCGAATTGTACAAGCTCCGCCAGCAATTGCAGCCGCATTTCCTGTTCAACAGTCTTAACTCCATCAACGCGCTGGTAACGCTCCGGCCGGAAGAAGCGCGGCAGATGATACAAAAGCTGAGCGACTTCCTGCGCGGCACGCTCAAAAAGGAAGACCAGCGCTGGATTTCGCTGAAGGAAGAATTGCAGTACCTCCAGCTTTACCTCGACATAGAAAAGGTGCGTTTCCGCCACCGGCTCAGCACGGAGCTGGAGCAAAGCGAAGACGCGGCCGCGCTGCATATCCCGCCCATGCTTCTCCAGCCCGTAGTGGAGAACGCGATCAAGTTCGGGCTGTACGATACTACGGAAGCGATCACGATCGGCATCAAAGCCTGGAAGGAAAACGGCATGCTGATGGTGTCCGTCTCCAATCCCTTCGACCCGGCCATGCAGCGGCAAAGCAGGCAGGGCACGGGTTTCGGGCTTAATTCCATCAGCCGGAGGTTATACCTGCTCTTTGCCCGGCAGGACCTCCTGGAAACGCGCACCGACGGGCAGCTATTCACCACCCTGATCAAAGTACCGCAATTGCATGATAAAGACAATACTGATAGATGACGAACCGCTGGCGCGCGAGCTGGTGAAAGAATACCTGCAGGCCTACCCGCAGATAGACGTGGTGACGGAGTGCAACGACGGGTTTGAAGGACTCAAGGCCATCCAGCAGCATCAGCCCGACCTGGTCTTTCTCGACATCCAGATGCCGAAGATCAACGGCTTTGAAATGCTGGAGCTGGTGGATAAGATCCCCTGCGTGATATTCACCACCGCGTTTGAGGAATATGCGCTGCGCGCCTTCGAGGTGAACGCGGTGGATTACCTGCTGAAACCTTTCTCGAAAGAACGTTTTGACAAGGCGCTGCAAAAGATGCTGGAACGGAAGACCGAGATCACCGCGGACTTCCTGGAGAACGCGGCGCGGGAAGTGCCCATGCAGCACAACCGCGTGGTAGTGAAGCTCAACGGCAAGATCAGGATCATTCCCGTTCAGGAGATACATTATTTCGAAGCGGCGGACGATTATGTGAAGATCGTAACGGCGGACGGCAGCTTCCTGAAAAATAAAACGATGGCGTTTTTTGAAAAGATGCTCGACCCGCAGCAGTTCATCCGTGTGCACCGCTCGTACATCGTGAACGTGGCCGAGATCACAAGAATAGACCCTTACGAAAAAGAAACTTACCTGGCTATATTGCGCGACGGCAGCAAGGTGCTGGTCAGCAAGACCGGTTACCCGAAGCTGAAGGAGGTATTGGGATTATAAAGCGCGGAAGAGGTTTTCCAGCTTTTCTTTCTTCAGTATTTTCTGCCCCTGTTCTCCCGAAGCGATCAGCCGCTCCCCGCAGCGGGCTTCGTACGAGCAGATGATCTCATTGCCCCGGAGGGCCGTTACCCTGGCGGTAAACGATACCACCGCCCCCTCCGGGGCAGGGCTTACATGCTGTACGCTCAGCATGGTGCCGATGCCTTCCTCGTCTTCCTCTTTCATTTCCAGCACGAACAAACGGCAGCACCATTCCGCATCGCGGGCCAGCGCAAAGGTGGCGTACACGGGGTGAACGGGCCCGCTGTCGAACATGGCGCAGTCCGCTTTTGTGACCTGCCGCCGGAATGTTTTGATGTCGCCGGGTTTGAAAAGTTGTTTCATTGCATCGCGTTTTTTTGATTAGCCTGCCTTCGGCAGGAGCGCGCCGTTTATGGCGGATGCCCGTAAGCTGCGCGTGGTTCTCTGCTGCATCGTCACCAGCGAATGTTACTCATCACGGCACCGGGGGCGCGCATATGCCTCTGCGCAGTTTTCTCCGGAGCCTCACGGAGCCATCCTACTGCACCACCAGCACCGGTATATGCACATAATGCCTTACATAATTCACCGTTTCCCCGTAGATCCAGTCCTTGATACCCGTATGCCCGTGCCCGCCCAGCACCAGCAAATCCGCCTGTTCGGCCTTTACGATCCGCACGATCTCTTTGGCGCGGTGGCGGTAGCCCAGCACGCCTTTTGCCTTGATGTTCCGGCCGGCGAGCAGCGCGAGGTAAGTGTCCAGCTGCTCCTGGTCTTTCCGTGTTTCAAAATCATCCGCTTCCTTGCCGAAATACCGCGCGGAAGCGCTTTCCACGATATGAATGAGAACGTATTCCGTATCCGGTCTTCCCTGCGCGAGCGCGTTGGCGATGATCTTTTCATCCTGCTGCGAAAAATCGAGCGCCATGGCAATGCGTTGGTAAGCGGGCGCTTCCAGGCTGCCCAGCGTGACCTTGGTGGGGTGCATGCGCGCGGAGCGTTCCATGCGGTAACGCGTGAGCCAGGGATAGATCACCGTGATCAGCAGCAATAACAGGAAGCCCGCACCGGTCACGATGATCAGCACGTTCGCCCAGGGATGCGTGCCGCCGCTCATAAATTCATCCGCCTGCGACCATACCATTTTTATGTTGAGGTATACGAGTACGGAAGAGATGAGCCAGGCCGCAATTTTCACCAGCGGCTTGATGGCGAAAGAGCCCATGGTATGTTTGTCGCTCACAAAATGTATCAGCGGTATCACCGCGAAGCCCAGCTGCAGGCTCAGCAGCACCTGGCTGAACACGAGCAGCTGCCCGATCTTTTCCTCGCCCGATACCCATATCACGATCAGCGCGGGAATGATGGCTACCAGCCGTGTAAGCAGCCTGCGCAGCCAGGGATTGATGCGCAGGCGCAGGTAACCTTCCATTACGATCTGCCCCGCCAGCGTGCCCGTTACCGTAGAGCTCTGCCCCGCGGCGATCAGCGCCACGGCAAAAAGGATGGGCGCCAGACGCGTGCCCAGCAAAGGTTCCAGCATACGGTGCGCTTCGTGCAGGTCGGCAATTTCGGTATGGCCGGCTTTATAAAAAACGGTCGCCGCCAGTATCAGGATGGCCGCGTTCACAAAAAACGCGAGGTTCAGCGCGATGGTGGTGTCAAGAAAATTGATCTTCAGCGCATGCCGGATGCCCTCGTCCGTTTTTTTGATCTTGCGTGTTTGCACCAGCGCCGAATGCAGGTAAAGATTGTGCGGCATCACGGTGGCGCCGATGATGCCGATAGCGATATACAGCGCGGTGTCGTCGGGCAGCGATGGCACGAAGCCGGTCACCACTTCGCCCACCGGTGGTTTCGCCAGCAGCAGCTCTACGAGGAAGGAAGTGCCTACGATCGCCACCAGCGCGATGATGAACGCTTCCATCTTACGGATGCCGTAACGCTGCAGCAGCAGCAAAAGAAAAGTGTCCAGCACGGTGAGACCCACGCCCCACATCAGCGGCAGCCCGGTGAGCAGCTGTATGCCGATGGCCATGCCCAGCACTTCCGCCAGGTCGGTGGCGGCTATCGCGATCTCCGCGAGGATGTAGAGGACAAAGTTCACCGGGGCGGGATAGGTTTCACGGTTGGCCTGCGCAAGATCGCGCCCGCGCACGATGCCCAGGCGGGCGCTGAGGCTTTGCAGCAGCAGCGCCATCAGGTTGCTCATCAGCAGCACCCACAGCAGGGTATAGCCGTATTTGCTGCCGCCGGCCAGGTCGGTGGCCCAGTTGCCGGGGTCCATATAACCTACGCTTACCAGGTAGGCGGGACCGAAAAAGGCCAGCACCTTGCGCCAGCCGGATTTATGTACAACGGTGGTGTCTACGCTTTGATTTACTTCGCTTAACGATGCGGCGTGGTCCTGTAGTTTCATTGCCTGCTTACAATATTTTCACCATGATGTTTTTTGAAACCTGCTCGCTGATGGTGAAAGCGGGCTGGTTGCGTATCTTGATCTCGACGGAATTATCGAATTCATACCGTTCGATCACGTCTATCTGCGTGCCGAGCCTGATGCCCTTGGCGTTGAGGAATTCCAGCAGGGCGGAGCTCTGGTCCGCCACACCGGCTACTTCCAGCCTGCGGGCGGTGGCTTTGTCGAGGGACACGAGCTGTTTTACCTTGCTGAATTTGCCCTGCGCGTCCGGGATGGGATCGCCGTGCGGGTCGGTGGTGGGGTTGCCGAGAAATTCGCTGAGCCGGTTGATGAGCTTTTCGCTGCGCACATGCTCCAGCTCTTCGGCGATCTCGTGCACCTCGTCCCAGCTGAACGACAGCTTTTCCACCAGGAAACATTCCCAAAGCCTGTGCCTGCGCACGATCTGCAGGGCCATGCGTTTGCCTTCGGAAGTAAGGCTGATGCCCTGGTACTTTTCATAGTCGATCAGCTTTTTTTCCTTCAGCTTCTTCGCCATGTCCGTTACCGAAGCCGGCTTGGTGGCCAGCTCATAGGCGATGGCGTTGGTGCTCACCACCGCCTGCCCGTCCTGCAGCTTGTAAATGCTTTTGATGTAATTCTCTTCCGCTACCGTCAAATTCATAGTCTCTAAAATATAATTTAGACAAATCTAAATAATAATTTCCGGAATTTGAAATAACTGTGAGATATATCAAATTATAATTACCTTTTCATTCAATTACAACAAGATATGACCAGAATCCTACTGCCGGCATTGGCGCTCATCTTTATGACGGCTTGTAAATCAAAGCCTACGCAGGAAACGGGTGATGAAGATCAGGCATTGACGTATCCGGATTTCCGGCGGCTATTTCCAGAGGCCGCGCTTACTTTCCACTGGGACGCTGATTCCCTCAGCCGCCGCCAGCCGGACAGTACCGCGCTGAAAGCCAAAGTGGTGAAGCAGTTCCTTCCGGATACGCTGGCAAAAGGCGTGTTTACCGCCGCGGAAAAGCCGAAGTTTTTCCCGCTGGGCATTATCCGGCCTTCGGACCGGCCGTTTGACATCGTGCTGGTGGAAGGCAGCGCCAAATCGGGCGCCGCGGCCTGGATGGTATTGTACAACAAGAACGGCGAGTTCCTTGGCCGGCATCTCGTGGCCCGCAACCAGCGCGGCAAGCGCATGGGGGTCAGCATCGACAGGAGGCTCGGCATCAAAGTGACCACGGTGCTTCCTTCCCGCAGCGACCGGGAAGACATCTACGCCGCCGAAGCGGACGGCAGCCTGTCGCTCATCCTCACCAATTCCACCGAACCGGTGGGCGGCATTTACAACCCGATCGACACGCTGCCGCGCAAGCATAAGTTCTCCGCCAACTACACCGCCGGCGCAAACAACATCGTGTCCATCCGTGATGGCGAGACGCCGAAAGAATTTCTCTTCTTCATACATATTTCCAAAAACAAAGGCGAATGCATCGGCGAGCTGGACGGGACGGGCCGTTTCACTTCCGCCACCACCGGGCAGTTCCGTGATAAGCAGTCCTCCTGCATCATCGATTTTAAATTCACCAGCAGCCGGGTTACCATCACCGAAACGGGCTGCGGCGCATACCGCGGCATCAGGTGTATGTTCGAAGGGGGTTATACGAAGCGGAAGAAATAGGATCGGTACCGCACCTGCTTGGCGCTTCCGGCAGCGATGTGCCGGAGCCCTCATTCCCAAAAGAAAAACTACTGCGCATACCGCTGCACCATATCCACAAAAGCGACGCGGCTGATAAACCTCGCCCCGAGCGAGGCCAGGTGATGCGTATGCACCTGGCAGTCGATCACCTCCAGCTCGCCGGCATGCTCCTGCACAAAAGTGATGAACGCCGCTTTGGAAGCGTTGCTGGTTTTGGCGAACATGCTTTCCCCGAAAAAACATCGCCCGATCTTCACGCCGTAAAGCCCGCCCGCGAGCAGGCCGTTTTCCCAGCATTCAACGGAGAGGGCGTAGCCCGCAAGATGCAGCCGGGTGTATGCTTCTATCATATCGCGGGTGATCCAGGTACCGTCCTGCCCGTCGCGCGGGATGCTGCGGCAATTGTTAATGACCTCGGGGAAAGCCTGGTTGTACGTGATGCGGAAATTCCCTTTTTTTAGCACCTGTTTCATGCTGTGGGATACTTTCAGTTCGGAAGGAAAAAGCACGAAC
>CBINIO010000035.1:0-15650 GCA_966250725.1 uncultured Chitinophaga sp. | reverse complement strand
TTGAACGCTTCCACCGTATTGGTTTTGTTGGTCATGGCCAGTTTTCCTTTTTCGTACACGGAAATGGCGGTGCGGCCGACGGGCTTGGAGCTGGCGTCCTGCGGATGCAGTTCCAGCCTGACCCCGGAAAGGGTAGGCCTTCCGAAATGCACCCAGTTGGTAAAATCGTTCTTGCTGCGGGATTCAACGATGCAGATAAAAAGCGCATCGTTGTAGAAGCCGTAGGAAGGGGTAACGTCCAGGTCAAATTCAACGGTAGCATTTTCGGGGATGGAGTTGATGAAATCGGGCGTGAAGGCGCCTTTGCCTGTAAAGGCGAGCCAG
The DNA here is from genome assembly GCA_966250725.1 of uncultured Chitinophaga sp. Classification (GTDB taxonomy): domain Bacteria; phylum Bacteroidota; class Bacteroidia; order Chitinophagales; family Chitinophagaceae; genus Chitinophaga. Next base: position 15,326 of record CBINIO010000035.1, on the reverse strand, counting down.
TGGCCTTCTTCCCCGTTCATGGTCATGATCTCGCCGGTAGCGTTGGTATTCCATTTGGCGGGGAAGTCGCCCACGGCATCCTGCATAAAATCTTCCATTACGATCACTTTGCTGCCGGGAACGAAGTCGAATTTGGAACTGGCGGAAAAGCCTCCGGTCGATTCATCCCGTCCGCCGGAAGGAGCGCTTTCATTCCCGGCATCCTGCTTGCCGCTTTTTTTCTTTTTCTTTTTTCCGTCAAATATGCCTTCTACTTCGTCGAGACCTTTGTCGATGGCCTTGTCTGTTTTTCTATCCACGCGCTGGTTGGCTTTACGTTCTATCTTTTTGCCGAGTTTGTCGAGAACAGACTGCGCCTGTGAGATGTTGCATGCCGCAATCAGTAAAATGAAGGACAATATTGTTTTCATTGGTTTTTGTATTGAGGTTTTTTAGAAAAACGGGCCGCCACGGGTTTCCGGTGCAACAGCGCGTAATGGTAAAGGGAGTTGCAGCGGCAGGCGGCCAATGTTATTTCACAAAGGTTTTAAATGCAGCCAAGAATGACAATTACACATTTGGGTAGTGGAAGATGGCGGAGGCCGGGGGGAGGGTTATACGATCTTATGTTTTAATGCCTTAACGACGGCTTCCGTTCCGCAATTGACATGAAGCTTGCGGTAGATGTTCTGAAGATGTTTTTTTACCGCGTCGATAGTGATGCCGGCGGCGGCGGCGATCATTTTGTAAGAATTTCCCTTTACCAGCAGGTCGAGTATCTCTTTTTCGCGGGGAGTAAGGTTGAAGGGATCTTGTGCGGGTACCTGCGACCTGAAATGCTGAAATACTTTCTGCGCGACAAAGGGGCTCATCGGGGCATGGCCTTCCAGCACTTCGTGCAATGCCTGTACCAGTTTCAGGGGCGCTGTATGTTTTAACAGGTAGCCGTCGGCGCCGGCGCAGATGGCGTTGAATATCCGGTTGTCATCGTCGAAAACGGTATGGATCACCACCCTGGTATCGGGCAGCGCGGACTTGATGACCCGGGTGCCTTCGATGCCGCTGGCGCCCGGCATGTCGATGTCCATGATCACCAGGTCGGGGAGAAGTTCGGCTGCATGCGTGGCGGCTTCGTTGCAATGATCGAATGAGCCGACTACGATAAACCCGCTGTCGCCCCCGAGCAGCAGCTCCAGCGACTGCCGCAGGCGGAGATTGTCCTCATATAGAATCAGTTTGGCCGGCATTTGGCGTAAAATTAAGGATGCATTTCATGAAAATTGACTACACAATCGGGTACCTGTCCTCATAAACGTAATTCAAGAAAAATGGAAGCGCCATTGCCAGGACTGCTTTCTATGCGCAAACGGTCTTTCCAGACGGCCGCCCGCTGCTGCATATTCGACAATCCATTCCCGTATTGCGCCTGCGAATGGTTAAACCCGACGCCATTGTCCTCCACTTTCATGGTCAGCTTATTCCCTTCGGACAACACTTCGATGGATGCCGTGGTGGCCTGGGAATATTTCACCAGGTTATTGACGGCTTCTTTGAAGATGAGGTAAAAATCCCTCCGGCGCTCCATCGTCATGCCGATGTTGTTGGCGTTCTCGGGAAAGTTCAGCGTGTAGCTGATATTTTTCCCGTCCAGCATATCGGCGGCATATCGTTTCATGCGGATAAAAAGCTGCTGCAGGTCGTCGTACCGGGGGTTGATATTCCATACGATATCGTTGAGGTCTTCGCTGATGCGCTGGATGTCTTCCCCCGCTTTGTCCAGGTATTCGGACGCCAGCGCAGGACGTGACGTGTTCTTTTTGGCCAGCTCGTTCAGGATGTGGATATTGCTGAGAGAGGAACCGATATCGTCGTGAAGGTTTTTGGCGATGTCGTTCCTCATATTGAGCAATGCCTGCTGTTCGTTGATCTTTCTTTTCAGCTTATACCGGTTGAAGAGGAACCAGATGATGATCAGCATCATGACGGCGCCTGCGATCATGGCGTTGCCAAGCAGGTTCGATTTTCTCAGGGCGGCTTCCTGCAGATCTTTTTCCTGTTGCGCCAGCAGCAGCGCCTGTTGCTGGTTTTGAACGGTAAGATTTTGTTTTTCGAGGGCTTCCTGCTGCTGCAGGATCTTTATTTTCTGCAGCTCGCGCCCGCGGGACAGCAGGTCAATTTTATTTTGCCTTTGCTGTGCCAGAAGGGCGTTCCCCGCCGCCAGCGCTTTTTGTTTCTCTGTTTCCAGCTCCTGGATGCGGCGGGCATTGGCGAGCTGTTTTATTTCATTGTCTTTTTTCTACGTTTCGTACCTGGCCCGGGCATCGGATATTTTCACCAGCGTTTCCTGGTTGATGATGCTGTCCCGGTAAAGGATATATTTTTTGTAATTCTCGTACGCGTTGTAATAGTCTTTATAATCCTTGTACAGCACCGTTTTGTTGAGGTAAATATCCCTGATATTGGATTTGTTGTTCAGCTTGCCGGAAATATCGAATGCCTGCCGGTAGAATTGCAAAGCCTGGGCCGTGTCCCCGGTGATCTTGGAGAGGATGCCGGCGGCGATCTGGCGCCGGGCGAGCATTTCGTTATTACCTGTCCTTCCCAGGATCTCTATCACTTTTTTCTCATATTCCAGCGCTTCCGTGTTCTTTTTTTGCCTGTTCAGCATGAGCGCCATGCTGATATAACTTTGCGCCATGCGCGATTCCAGCCCGCTTAATTCCGCATACCGCAGGCCGATCTCCTGGTAACGAAGGGCCTGGCCGATGGAATCGAGGCGGAGATAGATCTGGGAGAGGTTGTTGGCGCTGATGGCAACGCCCGCCACGTCGTTGATTTTTCTTCTCAGCTCAACGGCCCTCAGCCCGTATTGAAGGGCCGTTCTGAAATCGCGGGCGTCGTTGTAAGCCACGGCGAGGTTATTGCATGTTTGGGCGATGCCGGTCTCTTCCTGCAATTGTTCCTGTATTTTCAGGGCTTTGAGCAGCCATTCCACCTGTTTGTCGAGATGGTTCAGCTTGCCGTGAAGAACGCCGATATCGTTGTAAATGATGGCGGTGTGGGTTGAACTTTCATGACCGAACTTCAGCGCCAGCGCCTTGTCGAATAACCGGAATGCCTGCGCGTGGTCGTCGATGCTCATAAAATAAACACCCAGCCGGTAAGTGGAAAGCGCCGTGATAAAATTGTCCTTTAACCGGAGACCGATCCGCAGGGCCGCCGAATCATAAAACGGCAGAAGGTGGAAGTCTGCCCGGCGATAATGCACTTCCGCAATTTTCAGGAGCGCCATCGCTTCCCGGAAGGGGTACTTTTTTTCCCGGCTCGATCGCAGGGCGGCTTCGGCTTTCCCGATTGCCTGCGGGTAGCGGGCTACATGGGTCAGGCTATCCGATTCGGACAGCAGGCGATCTATTTGCAGGGAAGCGGAGGTTTGCGCCGCCGCGGGAATACCGTTGCCGAGCAGCAAAGCCAGCAGAACGAGGGGTAGTGTATGTTTGGTGGTTTTCACGGTGATAAGGTGCTGCTCAAATGTAAACAATCCGGGCTTATTTTAGTAGGGGTGTCCCGGTATGTTATTTCTTGCGGTATTTGGGCGGAATTGACGTTATAATCGGCAATCATCCTTAACTTTAACAATGGTAATCAGTCCTCACAAGGAACGGGCTGTTACTACCTCATTATTCCACCTGAAAAATCCAACAATATGCTGATGAAAAAAATGCTGGCCCTCTTCGCTTTAGTGTTGGGGACGGGTACGTTCGCGCTTGCTCAAAGCAACACCGAAGACATGGTCAAAGAGTGGGAACGGGCCAAGGCTTACACCCTTGAATATCTCGAAGCCATGCCCGATTCCGGCTATGCACTGAAGCCCACGCCGGAAATGCGCTCCTTCGCCGAACAGATGCTGCACCTGACGGACGCCAATTACGGGCTGACCTCCGCCGCGCTGGGTGTGAAAAGCCCTGTGGGGTTCGGGGAGTCCGAAAAAATAGCGGATAAATCGAAGGCGAACGTCATCAAAGTAGTGATGGCCGGTTATGATTACGCGATCGAGCAGGTAAAAAAAGCCCAACCTGCTCAATTCGGCGAAAAGATCAAACTGTTCAACCGGTTCGAAACAACGCGCGGCATGGCGCTGGCAAAGTCTTTCGAGCACCAGACGCATCACCGCGGCCAAACGACGGTATACCTCCGGCTTGCCGGCGTGACGCCGCCGCAGGAAAAATTATTCTGATCAGCCAGCCCGTTCCGGGACGGCGCAGCGGAAAGTTTTAAAGGTCATCGGTAACGGTGGCCTTTTTGTTTTATCTTTTCTAAATCGTATTTTATCGCAATGCGGTACTTATCCCGGTATATCCCCAATAATAAAATTCAATTCATGATAAAAAGCACGATTTTAACGACACTGCTCGCCTGGACCATACTTCCGTCGCTTGGGCAAAACAATGTGACGATCGAGGCGCGTATCAAGGGTTTGCCCGCTGGTCAACCTGTTTATTTATCCCCATTCAGTGCCGGGGCGGGGGACTCTGCCGTTACCAAATCCGGGCGCTTCACCATCAGCACCCGCGTTGAGCCCGGTTACGCGGATGCATACGTACTGCAGATTGGAAAGTATTTAGGCATACACAGTGGGATGGTGATATTCCTCGATGAAGGAAAGATGCGCATCAACGGTAAAGGCCCCTGGTTCAAGGACGCCAAAGCGACCGGTACCGGGGCACAGAACGACTACAACAGCTTTTACGCAGAGATGGATAAAACCCCGCAGCTGCAGGGCCGCAAAGCATTGCATGAGAAAGCGCATGAGCTGTCCGGAAAAGATCCCGCGGCTTATAGGGCCCTGCAGCCTGAACTGCATAAAATGCAGGAAGCAGAGACGGCATTCACGATCAATTGGGTGAAGGATCATCCGTCTTCCCCCTTTAGCGCCTACCTGATCAGCGGGCTGGGGAGCGGCATAACACTGGCGGAAAAGGAAGCGCTGTATAATTCCCTGGACGAATCCGCACGGAATAACGCACCGGCGAAGGGGTTGGAGAAGAACTTCCGCGTGGCCAAAGTTAATGCCGGCGTCGCGATAGGAAAAGCGGCTCCGCTCTTTACACAGAACGATACGCTCGGCAAAGCGGTGCACCTCGCTGATTTTAAAGGAAAATACGTGCTGGTGGACTTCTGGGCGGACTGGTGCAAACCCTGCCGCGCGGAGAACCCGAATATTGTGAAAGCCTTCAGGCAATATCAGTCCAGGAACTTCACCGTGCTTGGCGTTGCGTTTCAACGGGCGGACGAAAGGGACAGATGGCTGAAAGCCATTCACGACGATAAGCTGACCTGGACGCATGTATCCGATCTCAACGATTGGGATAATGCCGCCGGCAAGTTATATGGCATCCGATCTCTTCCTTCCAACGTGCTTGTAGGGCCGGATGGCATTGTGGTAGGCAAGAACCTTCGCGGGGAAGCGCTTTTTACGAAGCTGGAGGAATTGTTGGGGGCTGCTGATGGGGAAGAGTAGATAGATGTTTTCCGCAATTATTTTTTTGCACACGAATGATAAAAAAAAAGCGCCTTCATATCACGAAGACGCTCTTTTTGTTTAGACAACATCATTGTGAATGAGTCTGTAGTATTACTACTACAAGTGCTTGGAAGCAGTACTACAGGCAAAGGCGTTATATTGACATACTTTCACCTCTGGAATTCCATCCAGTGTGGAGAGAATGCACCAAACTTTATCCAGACCTAAATCATATCCTTAAACCATTCATTATGGGAATTTTTTACCCTGCACCAGCGTCTATACCCGAACGTATCGCCCTCGTCAATCCCAGTCATCTTTATTCGTCAGATCAGATCGGGGTATTTCCCGTATTGCCCGTATAAGATACTGGCAATCCCGGTTTCCAGTTGTATGTAGCGTAAAATATGCATAACCCTTGGTTCCCGCCGGGAACCTTTCCGTCCGCACGCCATATTGTTGGCATGCGGGGCACCCTCATTTACCCAAAGTTGTAGCTCTATGTCCTGTTTAAACGCAATGAACGCGATCCCCCGCATTTTTGGCAAAGGCGCAAAATGCCTGATGCTGCTCTTGTCCTTTATATCGATGACGGTCACCTCCTTCGCGGAGATCTTCCCCGTCACAAACACCAATGATGCCGGCGCCGGTTCATTGCGGCAGGCCATCATTGATGCCAATGCGGCAGGAGCGGGGCCGCATTCCATTGTATTCAACGTGCACGGGCAGATCACGCTGGCTACCTCTTTGCCAACTATTACCGCCACGCAGCTGACCATTGACGGGGAGAACAGGATCACGCTGCTTTCTTCAGGAGGCAACGCTATTGTCAATCCTTTCGTGATCGACGCGGACAGCGTGACGGTGCGGAATTTTACGTTGATGAACAATGGCGACATTGATGTGGATATTTTTGCAAACACAAAAGGGATCACTATCGAAAATATCAGGACATCCAGCACGGTGGGCAATCTCCTGAACGCATTCATGCGGGTGCGGGGCGCATCCACCGACCTGACCGTCAGGAACATTCTTTGCACAGATATGGAGCCATCCGGGGGGCCTTATTACGGGCGCGCTTTTTATTTTACCGGCGGTACACAGACGAACCTGGTGATGGACAGCATTGAGCTGCGAACTGCGGGAAATATCCGCGGAGGGGAAGGGATCGTATTCCGGGATGCATCCGTAAACGGTTGGACGCTGACCAATTCCAATATCAGCGGTTTCACCAACGGGATTGTGCTGGATAATACAGGGGGAGCGGTAGAAACCGCCAACAATATCATGTTCAGGAACGTAACCCTCGATTCGCTGTATTCCGGCGTGTCTTTAGGTTTTTACAGCGATTTCGTCAATACCGGTATTGAACTGAACAAATTTACGGTGGACATGAACTACCCGGCCACCGACAACGACGGGGACTATGCTATCCGCTTCGACAATACGGCAAATAATATTACGCTGGATACGGTGGACCTTAACGAGACGGACATCCTCGATGTCTGGTTCAACGGCGCCGCCAGTAATATTAACATCAACAAGCTCACGATCGGAGGTTCCGTGCCGGGGCTTTACCTCAGCGCCACTTTTATCAGGTTCCAGTCTACGGTGAACGGCCTGAATATCACTAACTCCGTGCTGAACGGCGATAAGCTTTCCAACGCGGATGATGCGGATTATGGTATTTACTTTACAGGTGCGGCTACCGATGTGACCATCGACAACGTTTCATTCCATGAGTTCGACGGTGATGGCATAACGGTCGCCGGCGCGGCGACCAATTTCCGGCTGGCCAATTCAGCATTCACCAATAACAACGACGGTATTGAATTCGGCGGGAACTTCGCACGCAATAATATAGATATTGTCAACTCTTCTTTCAGGGACAGCAAACGTTCAGGCATTGTGCTCAACGGCGCGAATGCCGTTTCTGATTATGACCTGACGGGTGATACGGTCATCAATAGCGTCAATCACGGCATCTGGTTCTATGGCGGCGCCGGTGTAACGGACGCGCAGGTAACCGGTTGCGTGCTATATGACAACGGCGGCTCGGGGATCAATAATGATGCGCCCAACAAAGTGATCATCACCGATAACTCCATTTATAATAATAAGGGTTTGGGCATTTCGAACCCGGCGGGCAACTGCGTTTATACCGCCGCCGGAGGTAAAACGCCGGTGCTGGTTTCGTCCACACCGCTGGGAGCAGGGCAGTACCAGGTGCAGCTCACCGTTCCCAATATTACGGCAGGTGCGCAATACACGATAGACATCTACGCGAATGATCCCGCTACGTCAAAAACGAGCGGGCAATATTTTGTTGCTTCCATACCCAATGTAAGCGCGGGCACTTCCACGCAAACGATCACTTACAATGCCGGCCCCGGCGCCACCGGCCTCGGTTTCTGGACGGCTACCCTTCGCATTCCCGCCAACAACTGCGGTACGTCGGAGTTCGGTAACAGCATCCCCATGAGCTTCAGTGGTCCGGCTTGTGTGAACAACGGCATCCTGGCCTGGTACCGCGCCGACCAGGCAGTGAATGGCTCGGGCTGGGGCGATATTTCCGGCAATGCCAATCATATGACGGTCATCGGCGACCCGGATGGCGTCACTCACCTGGTGAATTTCAACCCGGCCATTTATTACGACGGCAACGATGCGCACCGCGTACCCGCCACGGCCGGCGTTACCGGCGCCTATGCCCTGATGGGGATGGCCGAACTGGAAGGTCCTCAAAACGGCCGGGTGTTTTCCAGCTCTACCGGCAACAAGCTGTTCGGCTGGCACAATAATATGGAGCACCGCCTGTTCGTGGAAACCTGGCTGAATCCCGGCAGCGCTGTCACTACGAAAGGAAAGATGTATTCTTACCAGCGTTCTTCCACCGGCGCTTATGAATTTCGGGGAAATGGCACGGCGATCAAGACCGGCGCGACTTCCGACGCAGGCGTATGGACGATGGACGTAGGCGGCGGCGCTTTTGGCGAATATTCGAAAGTGATGGTGCCGGAAGTATTCATCTACAACCGCGATCTGCTGCCGGCGGAAGTTCAGCGCATAGAATCCTACATGGCGCTGAAATACGGCATCACACTCGGTAACGGTGCTACCGATTATGTTACGAGCGACGGCGCCGTACAGGTATATACCGCCGCCGGTAATACCGGCTATGGAAGGCGCATTACCGGCATTGGCCGCGACGAATGCACCATGCTGAACCAGAAGCAGTCCCTAAGCCGGGATACCGGTTTGGTCACTATCGCGCTGGGCAATGTTATTGCCGCATCCAACGCCGCGAACGCAGTTGATTTCACGAACGATAAGGCCTTCCTGGTGTTTAGCGACAACGGCGGCGCCCCTAATTATTTCACGCCGGTAACCGGCACGAATGTAACGCGCCGCATGGCGCGTGTGTGGAAGGTGCAGAAAACCGCCGCCTGGGACGATGCGCAGGAAATAACGCTGCGGCTGGATGGCGGATCGCAGGACAACTACCTGCTGATAAGCACCGCTGCTGACTTCGGCGCCATCACCCGGGAGCTGAAGCTGAGCACGAACGGCACGGTCACGCTTTCCAGCGCCGACCTGGCCGACGGCGTTTTTTTTACGTTCGGCAAGCAGCAACGTTTCCCCGGCGGCGTAGCGGCCGACCTGCAATCATGGGTAAAGGCCGATGCGGGCATCATAGCTGTCGACGATAATGTCAGCAAATGGGTGGACCAGGCCGCGGAAAGGGAATGGAATAAAGAGAACCCTGCCGTAGTGCTGCCCTGGCAGGCTAACTCCATCAACTACAACCCGACCGTTAATTTCGCAGGAAGCAGTTATTTCAGGCAACAGGCCTTTTCAAGCTCATTTACGGCCGGTGAGGTCTTTTCCGTACAGTTTTCAACCCTGGCGGCCAATTCGACCACAGCCAGCTTTCCCTTTGAATTTGGCGGCGACCCGTCCGGGCTGGCCGATCAGTTCTATCATTACAGCAATGGTTTTCACTATACCCACTTCGGCATTACCTCCCGCCCCGGTTATTCACTGGGCGGCATCAACATGCAGCGCGCCCATATACTGAATAACTGGAGCGCTCCGGGCAGCTGGTCGCTGAACTTCGACGGGAAAACGATCGGCAGCAGCGCATCGACTACCGTTAGTTTCTCAAGAGGAGCAGCTTCCGCCTCATCAATCGGCGCAGGCCACAGTTCTATATTCCATGGCCGCATTTCGGAGGTGATCCTGTACAGCAGGCGCCTCAGCGATGCGGAGCGTTCGCAGGTGAACAGCTACCTGGCCCTGAAATACGCCCTCACGCTGCGGAACGGCGCAGGCGCGCCCACCGACTATATAGCCAGCGACGGCAGCACCCGTATGTGGACGGCTTCCAAGAATACAGGCTACGGCCAGCGCATCACCGGCCTGGGCCGAGACGACAACGGCACCCTGTACCAGAAGCAAAGCCGCTCGCAGGATGCGGACGCCGTTGTAAGCATCGCCAGGGGCACGGCTTTTTATCCCTCCAACGCGGACAATCCCGGCGCGATCAGCAACGATCTTTCTTTCTTCACCTTTAGCGATAACGGCGAAGAACATGCATATACCGAGGCCGTTACCGGGCTCGGCAACATTACGCTGCACACGGCGCGCGTCTATAAGATAGACCGCACCAACTGGGCAAAAACAATGATGCGCCTGGCGCTGATGTCGTCGGACAGTACAAAATACCTGCTGGTAAGCTCCGATGAAACCTTTGGCGCGGGGGACCAGGCATACCAGCTCGATGCAAGAGGTCTCGTAAACCTGGACAGCGACCTGCTGCCGGACGGCGCGTACTTTACTTTCGCGACTGCGCAACAGGCCCCCGGCGGCGTGGCGGCCGGTCTGAACGTATGGCTGAGAGCGGATAACGGCATAACTGGCGGCGCCAATGTTACGCAGTGGACGGAGCTGAGCGCGTCCAAACGGGTATCGCCGAAGATCAACGGAAACGTGGCGGCATGGAAACCGGCTTCCTTCAACTTCAACCCCGGTATCGGTTTCGCGGGCGCCACCTATTTTTCGCGTCCAGAGTTCGCCAATACCATGACGGCAGGGGAAATATTCTCCGTGCAGCTGTCCAACCTGGACAACAACACAGCCAGCACGCATTACCCCTTTGAGTTTGGCGGCACATACGCAGGCGGCCAGGCCGTATATACATGGAGTAACGGTAACCACTATACGTACTTTGGTTCCGGCACCGCGCGGAGGAACTTCGCTTACCCCGCTGCAGTGAATGTGCGTAACCCGCATCTGCTTAATATCTGGAGCGCCCCGAACGACTGGGCCGCCGGTATAGACGGCAAGGTGCTGTTATCTGCAAATGTTAACGCGGTGAGCTTTGTTTCTCCCGCAGGCGCAAAAGATTACGTCGGCGCCGGCCACAACTCCGTTTTTAATGGAGACATTCCCGAAGTGATCCTGTATTCCCGCAAGCTGAGCGCACTGGAACGCCAGCAGGTGCAATCCTACATGGCGCTCAGGTATGGCCTTACACTGGGCATTGACGCGCCCATGGACTACCTGGCGAGCGACGGCGTCACCACCATGTGGCAGGCTGCTGAAGGCGGAATCTATGCACGACGCATTACCGGCATCGGCCGGGACGATCGCGGCATGCTGTACCAGAAACAATCGCTCAGTTCGCAAGACGGCATCGTTACGATCGCCGCAGGCGCCGCCATTGCTGCTTCCAATGCAGACAATGCCGCTGTCGTTACGAACGATCTTTCTTTCCTCAGCTTCGGCGACGACGACGGAGCCATTACTTTCCTCACGCCCGTTGCCGGTATCAATAACGTGAACCAGCGTATGGCGCGCATTTTCAAAGTACAGAAAACCAATTGGGCCGACCAGGATGTTACGATCCGGCTGGCAGGAAACAATGAGGAAAATTACCTGCTGATAAGCGCCGATGAAACTTTTGGCGCCGGAGACGCCGCTTATGCAATGGACGGCAATACCGTTACCGTCAACAGCAGCGTGTTGCCCGATAACGGTTACTTTACTTTTGCGCGGATGGTGAGAGCGCCGAATGGCGTGAAGGACGGTCTTACCTTCTGGCTGCGCGCCGACGACGGCGAATCCAGCGGCGGCGAGTGGAGCGATTACAGCAACTATGGCAACAATGCCTTGCAAAGTACGGTAGCCAGCCGTCCCATTACGGACGCCCGCGGTCTGAACTTCAACTACAGCCTCGTATTTGACGGAACCAACGATTACCTGGACATTACCACTACCCGCATCAATCCGGCTACCTCCACCATTTTTGCGGTTGCCAGCGGCAGCGGGTACAATGCGGTGAGGGACCTGGTCAGCAGCGGCGCCGTCGGTTCCGCTCAAGGCATGGAATTCCGGATCACTGACCAGGCCAAATTGAATTTCCTGGAAAATGCAGCGGCAATTACCGGTGCAGGAGGCCTTAAGACGATACTGCCCGATAAAACATATATCTTCAGCGCTACGGAATCCAGCACCACCAATGGCTTACGTTTGTTCGAGGACCATGCGCTCGATATCCAGGGCACTTCCACCCTCATACCTGCTACCGCTAATCTGGTTTCCATCGGCTCCCGTACCATTGCCGCACGCGGCCTGTACTGGCAGGGCAAAATAGGAGAGGTGATCGTTTACGACCGCGTTCTGTCGGATGCGGAACGCCAGTCCGTTGAATCTTACCTGGCCCTTAAATACGGCGTCACCCTGAACACCGGCAACACCGACTACCTCGCGGCAGACGGCAGCACCTACTGGACGGCCGACGCGACCTACAAATCCCGCGTTACCGGTATCGGCAGGGATGATGCGACGAGCCTGAACACCAAACAATCCCTCAGCGTGGACGATGGTTTTGTGACCCTCTCGCTGGGCGGCAGCATTGCCATCACCAACGAACAGAATACAAATACGATCACCAACGACAAATCTTTCTTCGTATTTGCGGATAACGGTCTGTCCGCCGCAACATATTCCGACGTGGTCAGCGGCACGAACGTTACCCGCCGCCTGCCACGCGTCTGGAAGGTGGACAAGACCAACTGGGCGGACCAGCCGGTTACGCTTAAAGCAAACACGACGGGCACGGACGTGCACCTGCTGATCAGCACCGATCCTACGTTTGCTGCTATCGACCAGGAGCTGCCACTGAATGCGGACAAGTCAGTTACACTGAACAGCAGCCTGATGACGGACGGCGTTTATTTCACCTTCGGCGCTCCCGCCAAATACCCGGGCGGCGTAAGCAGCGGCACTATGATATGGCTGCGCGCCGATGCCGGTACGTCCGCTACGGCAGACAATATGCCCGTAAGCCAATGGAACGACTACAGCCCGAACGGCAACGGCGTTTCCCAGGCAACCGTGGCTAACCAGCCGCTGTATCTTGACAACGGCGACAACAATATGAACTTTAATCCCGTAGTAAAGTTCAATGGCGCTCCCCATGGACTGACAGGCAGCTCTCTCCTGAAAACAGGCACTTACAGTGCCGCAGCCGCTTTCTTTGCCGCCAGTCAGGCAGTCGCCAACGCCACCGTTATTTTCACCGAGCACGCGGGTACCGGCACCCAGTTTACGCTCCATGCTACCTGGAGTGACAATATTGTTTACTGGGATGCTCCTTATGTAAATAACCGTCTTACCTATAACGCAGGGAATATCAATAACAAGGTTATTCTCTGGACAACCACCAGCGACATCAGTCTTGCCGCGGGAAGACAGGCTATTTTCAGGGACGGGTTAAGCGTGGCTACCGGGAACAATACCAGCACGTTTACCGGCAACGACAGTCCGTTCCAGCTGGGTTATAACGGCACTGTTTCATACAATGGCCGTATGGGCGACCTCATCGTGTATGCCAACGCGCTCACGTTGAACGAGCAACAGCGCGTGAACACGTACATGGCCATCAAATACGGCATTACGCTAAATAACGGCGCAACCGATTACCTCGCCACCGATGGCGCTACCAAAGTTTGGGACGCGGTCGCCAATGCAGCATACAAAAACAACATCGCCGGTATAGGCCGCGACGATGCCGAAGACCTTTCGCAGAAACAGAGCCGCAGCGTAAACGCCGGCATGCAGCTGGCCATTGGACTGGGAAGCCTTGCTGAAACCAACCTCGCCAATATCAACGACTTTACCGCCGATAAAAACTATATGGTGTGGGGCGACGATGGCGCCAGCACGCTGTTCAAAACAGCGATTGCCGGCAACCCCGCGGTGAATTACCGCATGGCGCGTGTATGGAAGGTGCAGGAAACGGGCGCCGTGGGCAGCGTGCAGATCGCGGTGCCTTACGATGCCCTGCCCAATGCATCGGGGACCTTCCTGGTACTGAGCGACGATGCTGCGTTGGACGGAACGGACCAGTTCATACCATTGACGGAGATCACGCTGAACGGCGTGAAACATTACGCGGCCACGGCAGATGTGGCCGACGGGCAATATTTCAGCTTCGCGTCCTCCATCAAGGCGCCGGGCGGCGTGGCGGGAACCAGCCTGTGGCTGCGCGCCGATGCCGGTACTTCCAGCACTACCGACAACGCGGCGATCAGCGGCTGGACGGATTATGCGTCAGACCTCAACAACGCAACATCCACTGTGGCGGCGGAACAGCCTCTCTACCTGAACAATGCCGCCGACAACACAAACTTTAATCCCGTAGTGAAATTTGACGGTACGGATTTCATGGGCCTGGATATCGCCAAACTGCCGACAGGCACCGCCGCCAGAACATTCTTCGGTACCGGCAGATTAGCCACCACGGCCACTTCCAATAAGTTCATCCTCGCTTACGGCGATCAGTACACCAACCAGGGTTCCGGCATTGCCGTTACGTTTGGGAACGGTACGGCCAATTTTGTGGGATGGGCGAACGATGTGACGAGCCCCGCCGGCTACTGGCAGGCAGGCGTGTTCAACGAAATGGCCGGCGTATGGGCGGGCGGCGGCGGCAATGCCACGCTGTACAGCAAAATGAAGGTATTGGGCGGACCGTTGGCCAAGGCATGGAATACCGGCACCCTGGCGGCCGGCATCGGGGCCTGGCCCTGGGACCGCGCGCAGGCGTGGAACGGCGTGATGGGTGATATTATCGTATACCCGGCCGCGTTAACCGCCAATGAGCTGCAGCGCGTATCTACCTACCTGGCTGTCAAGTACGGCTATACGATGGACCAGACCGTGCCTACGGACTACCTGGCTACCGACGGTACTACCAAAATATGGGATGCTGCCGTCAACGCAGCGTACAAAAACAATATCACAGGCATTGGCCGCGACGATGTGGAAGGGCTCGCGCAGAAGCAGTCCCGGAGCATCAATACCGGCTTCCAGCCCATTGTGGGCCTCGAGGTCATTGCCGCGAACAATCTCGCTAACACCAGCGCCTTTGCCGCTGATAAATCATATTTGATCTGGGGCGACGACGGCGCGTCTACCGCCTTTGCCACCGGCATGACCAACCGGCCGGGCGTCACCGCCCGCATGACCAGGATTTGGAAAGTGCAGGAAACCGGTACGGTCGGAAATGTACAGATCGCCATTCCCGCATCCCTGGTTTCCCCCGCGGTTTCTTCCCCGCAGCTGGTAGTGAGCGACGATGCTGTCATTGATGAAAATGACCAGTATACCAGTCTTTCACAGGTTACCATCGACGGAACGGATTATTACGCCGCCACCGTTGACTTAGACAATGCGCAATACTTCACTTTCGCCGCGCTCGTGACCGCACCGGGCGGCGTGCTGGGCGATATGCTGTGGGTGAAGGCCGACGCAGGCG
>CBINIO010000034.1:0-15699 GCA_966250725.1 uncultured Chitinophaga sp. | reverse complement strand
GGGCGCGAAGCCGGCAGCACTATCGTGGTGCAATAGATATATGAAGATTTCCCGGGTGATGGCAGCAGGGTATGTGCTGTCGGCGTATGGGCGGGCACTTACTCATATGCCGGCAGGCTTCCTGCCGCTCCGCCGGGGGAAATCAGGGATTTTCCGGTATGTCGAAAAGGGAATAAACAGGCGCCGGTATAGCGGACATTCGCTACGTTGGAAGGAGAGTGGGGATTGTTTTCTTCAGCTTCAATGTCGCGTACAGATTGGTGACCATCAAGTCATAAAAAGGCTATTATCTCTTCAGCCTCCTTTTCAGCTTCGCCTGTGACCACCAAGTCATAAGAAGGCTATTGTCTCTTTAGCTTCGCCTGCAGACCGGCGACCACCAAGTCATAAGTAGACTATCATCTCTTCAGCTTCCTGTTCAGCTTTGCCTGCAGATCGGTGATCAGTTGTATACTCTCCTTCAGCCTGTCATACGCCGCCACGCTTTCTACGGCCAGATCTTTTTTGCTGACGTCGGTTCCCGCGAGAAAGGCTTCGAGATGCGATAAATAATGCGGGTGCTCGCTGTACATCGCGTTGTAGATCTCGTCGTTCAGCTTATCGCCTTCCGCTCTCAAGTCCTCGCTTACGAGGTTGGAGATACCGCGCATTTGCCCCATCACGACGCTCATCGTCATTTTGATCGATTCCAGCGCGTTGCCGTCCCGTTTGCCGGGCTGCGCATTGTGACGGATCAGGCTGTCAGACAGGGTTTTCCGGGTTTTCATATAGCTGGTCAAACCGTTCTTCAATTCCCCCAGGCTTTCATACAATTCCGAACCCCTGTCCTGCGAAAAATATTTGTCAACATCGCTGTTCATCCCTTTGATCCATTTGTGAAGGCCCTGGGTTACGTCCGTAACGGCGGACTGGGCAAAGGATTGGGCGGAAAAAAGCAGGAGGAAAAAGAAAATGGCAGCTTTCATTTGATCTGTTTTTTAAAAATATGGCGGATTGAAAATAATGAATTTTGACCAGCGCATCTGCCCGCGGGAAAACTTATTTTTGAAACATGGAACGTCTTGGTAAAATAATAGTGCTGATCGGCATCGTCACGGTTGTTGCCGGGCTGGCCGTATGGTTCTTTGGCGACAAGCTGCGCTTTCTCGGGCGGCTTCCGGGCGACATCCGCATCGAAAAGGAAAATTACCGCATCTACATTCCCATTACTACCATGGTGCTGCTGAGCGTATTGCTGTCGCTCGTGCTGTGGATCATACAACGATGGGGGAAGTGAACAGCTCAATTCCCGCAATTTTATATCTTTAACCCGCACAACGCCCGCGCTGTATAACGGGCATAACTTCGGGGATGAACGGCGGAACAGATATAGAACAGGCCATGCTGGCGGATTTCTCCAAGGGGGATGAGCAGGCGTTCCGGCAGGTGTTCGACCTGCTGTTCCGGCCGCTTTGTTTTTTCGCGGGCAAATTCACCGGGCAGAAAGAAGAAGCGGAAGACATGGCGGCGCAGGCTTTTCACAAGCTCTGGCTCCGCCGCGAAAATTTTGATTCCCCCGCCGCTGTCCGTTCTTTTTTATACACCACCGTCAGGAATCAATGCCTCGACTTGCTGAAGCACAGGGAGGTAGTGAGCAACGTGCATAAAAAGCTCGCCGCGTTGCCGGAGGAAACGGATACTTTTTCCGAATCGCAGATGATGCGCGCGGAATTGCTCGGCGTAATTTTTGCCGAGATCGGCAAGCTGCCGGAAAAATACCGGCTGGTGCTGGAAATGAGTTTCCGGGAGGAGCTTTCCGTGCAGGAGATCGCCCTCCGCACCCATAAAGCGGAAAACCATATACGGGCAGACAGGTCGAGGGCGCTGGCCCTGCTCCGGGCCTCGCTGAAGGACAAAAAGCTGCTCGACGCGGCGCTTGCGCTCTGGGCCCTTTATGAGGCCGGGTATTTCAACAAATAAAATCTAAAAAAAATCAGCCCCTGCTGCTGCGTTTTGCCGCGGCGGTCGTTTTAGTATTATGCAACCCGACCTTTCATTCAACGAACAGCTTCGCGAAGCGCTCCGCAAACAGTGGGCGGGAGAGCAACTCAGCGACGGGGAACAGGCGCTTTTTGATGCCTGTGTCGCCGCATCGCCCGATAACCGGGCGGTTTGGGACGAGCTGAACGATGAAGCGTCGCTGCAGCGGCAGCTCGCGGAATGGAACGGGTATGACAACGAAACGGTGTGGAACAAAACCCTCGCGCATCGCAAACCCGCCAGAACGCGCAGGATGTACCGCTGGGCCGCGGCCGCCGCTATCGCGGTGATCGCTGCCGCGGGAGCGTACCTGCTGCTGCCCGAACGGCAATCCGTTCAGCCAATAGTTGCCCAAACTATCACGGACGTTGCGCCCGGCGGCAGCAAAGCCGTGCTGATACTGGCGGACGGCTCCCAGGTAACGCTGGACAGCGCGGGCAACCAGGTGATCCAACAGGGTTCCACCGCCATCCGGCAGCAGGCCGGCCAGTTGCGTTACGACGCGGCGGACGATGCTTCGGCGGTCAGCTACAATACGCTCAAAACTCCGCGCGGCGGCCAGTTCAGGATCATGCTGCCCGATGGCACGGGCGTGTGGCTCAACGCGGAATCGGCTATCCGCTTCCCGACGGCTTTCCGCGGAAAAGAGCGGCTGGTCGAGATTTCAGGCGAGGCCTATTTTGAAGTGGCAAAAAACGCGGCCATGCCTTTCCGTGTGAATGTAGCCGGCCGCGCCGCCATCGAGGTGCTGGGCACGGACTTTAACATCAATGCGTACGGGGACGAAGAAGGCATACAGGCCACGCTGCTCAGCGGCGCGGTCAAAGTGAGTAAGAACGGGCGTTCCGCCGTGCTCAAGCCCGGCCAGCAGGCGCGCGTGACCACCGGCATCAGTGTGGTGGACGGGGTGGATGTGGAAAAGGTGATGGCGTGGAAGAACGGCGTCTTTAATTTCAAGGACGCGAAGCTGAAAGAAGTAATGAAACAGTTGTCGAGATGGTACGATATAGAAGTGGAATACAGGGGCGATGTGCCCAATACCGAATTCTGGGGCAAGATGGGCCGCAACCTTACGTTGCTGCAGGTGCTGAACGGACTGGAAGCATCGGGCATACATTTCAGGCTGGAAAACAATGGGAAGAAACTGGTCGTGCTGCCATGACCGGTAAAAAATAGCCGCTCCGTCTGATCTGCGAAGCGGCCGAAGTTTCAGGCTATACCTTAATTAATCAACCAGAAACCGTTACAAAAGTATGTTTTTTAGAACTTTTTGTGACCGGAACCCTCATGTCCCGCCTTTAGGGAAGCGGCTCCGGATTTCAACCAAAATTGCACGCGTCATGAGATGGACCACCTTTTTGCTCCTGGCGGTTTGTTTGCATGTTTCCGCCGGCACCGCCGCGCAAAACATCACGTACAGCGGCCGGCAGGTGCCGCTGGAAAGGATCTTTACGGAAATTGAGAAACAGACGGGGAACGTGGTATTTATCAGCAAACAATTGCTGAAAGAAGCGAAGCCGGTTACGGTGGATGTAAAGGACATGCCGCTGCTTTCTTTTCTGAAGCTGGTGCTGAAAGACCAGCCGCTGGAATTTACGCAGGAAAAACAGACCGTGTTCATCCGCAGGAAAGCGGTTGCACAGGCGGCCGGACTTCCAGCAGCGCCTGCCTTTTTCCCGGTCAGCGGCGTGGTGATGGATTCCCTCGGCGGTTTTCTCGCCGGCGCTTCCATCCGTATCAAAAACTCCGATGTATCCACCATTTCGGATGCGAACGGGCAATTCACCCTGCAGGCCAACACCGGCGACGTGCTCGTGATCTCGTACGTGGGCTTCAGAACGAGGGAGTTCAAAGTGATTAATTCCATTCCCGTTCTGATCAGGCTCAGCCGTGAAAGCACCGCCATCACGGAGGTGACGGTAACGCTCAACACCGGTTACCAGAGCCTCCCGCGCGAAAGGGCCACCGGCTCTTTCTCGATCGTAAGCGGCAAGCAGCTGGAAAACAAACTGCGCCCCGATCTGAAAGCCGCGCTGGAAGGCCAGGTGGCAGGCATGCAGCTCACCCGCGAAGGCAATCTCGAAGTACGCGGCATTTCCACCTTCAACGCGGAAACGGCGCCGCTTATCGTAGTGGACGGCTTCCCCATCACCGGCGGGTTGGAAACGCTGAACATAGACAACATCGAAAGCGTAACGGTGCTCAAGGACGGCGTGGCCGCGTCCATTTACGGCGCGCGCTCTTCCAACGGCGTAATTGTAGTGACCACCAAACACGGCAGGAAAGGCGCGCTGAACGTTCAGTACAACGGTTCCTTCGGCGTTACGCAGGCGCCGGACCTGAAGTACCTCAAACGCTCCAGCGCAGCGGATTACGTGGACGCGGAGCTCGACCTTTACGCGCAGAACCCGAACCAGTATCTCAATGCGTACAACGGCTACCGTTATCTTTCCCGCGTCAACTACCTCAAGGTGGCGGAATCGCTCAACATCATGAGCTCGCACGACGTGGAGGCGGAGCTTGCCAAGCTGCGCGCCAACGACGGTCTTGGTCAGCTGCAGGACTATCTTTTCCGCAGCCAGCTCACCCAGCAGCACAACATCATGCTGTCCGGCGGCAGCGAACGGAGCCAGACCGCCGCTTCGGCAAAACTCATCGGCAACCGCGGCAATACGCTTTATTCAAAGGACAACCGGCTGATACTGGATGTGCGCAACGACTGGAAGCCCGCGAAATTCCTCTCCTTCCGCCTGTTCTCCAACATCAACTACAGCACTTCGCAGGCGCCGCTGCGGCCGATGAGCGAATTTCTCAGCTACCATTCTCAATACCTCATACACCCTTACGATCTGCTGGTAGACCCGGCCACCGGCCAGCCGCAGGACATCTACGCCACCAACCCGAACAAGATCTCCCGCTACGACGCCATCGCCGGGCTGAAGCCGATGAGCTACAACCCACTGGCTGATCTCGGGGAAGAGATCACCCGCATGCAGAACTTCCAGTTCCGCATCGGCGGCAACGTCAACATCATCCTCGCAAAAGGCCTTACGCTCGACGCGGGCGGCAGCTGGACGCGCGGCAATTCCTTCACGCGCAGCGTATCAAGCAGCGATTCTTACCGCATGCGCGTGGGTTACAACGACGCCACTTCCGTTTCAAACCCTTCCAAACACTACATCCCCGACGGCGATATGGTGAACGAATCGCGGAACGTGAACAATGCCTACACGCTGCGCTCCCAGCTGAACTTCAGCCGCAGCTTTGACAAACACAGCCTGATAGCCATCGCCGGTACGGAAGTGATGCGCGATGTGCGCGACTACAACGCCTTCCCGACGCGCTTTGGCTACAGCGACCAGGCGGGCACGTTCGCCACTTTCAACTATACGGACTATATCGCGGGGAATTACAATGCCGATATGTTGCAGTCCAGCGGCAAACCCACGGCCAGCATCGGTTCCATCGCCTTCCGCGACAACCGTTTCGTTTCCTGGTACGCGAACGCTTCGTACGAATACGATTACCGTTTTCTTGTGAGCGGCAGCATCCGGCTCGACCAGACGAACTTCTTCGGCACCGATCCGCGTTTCCGCTACAAACCGTTGTGGTCAGCCGGCGGCACCTACAAACTTTCCAACGAACGTTTCTTTCACGTATCCTGGCTTCCCAAGCTGTATGTAAGAGGCTCTTTTGGCGTGAACGGCAACATTTCGCTCAACACCGGGCCGTTCCTGATCATCGCGCCCACCTCATACTCCGATCTCACTGGCGATATTTCGTATAACATTTCTTCTCCGCCCAACAACTCGCTCCGTTGGGAACGTACCAACACCACGAACTTCGGCACGGACCTGAACCTGTTTTCCAAACTGAACGTTTCCCTCGACTATTACCTCCGCAAAAGCAAGGAGCTGCTCGCCGCCGATCCCGTAGATCCCACGCTGGGCTATACTTCGCTGGTAAGGAACGTGGGGCAGATCAACAACAGAGGGCTGGAAGTGGCCATAGACGGGGATATGATAAAAAAGGGCGATTTCAGCTGGAACGTGCTCGGCACCATGAGCTATAACAACAACAAAGTGGTGGAATACAACGTCAATTACCTGTTCTCCACTTCGCTCACCATGGTGTCGGTGAACAAAGAAGGCATGCCCGCGAACGCTTTGTACGCTTTCCGTTTCGCCGGTCTTGACGCCAACGGCTCCGCGCAGTATTACAACAAAAAAGGCGAAAAAATAAGCGGCGGCGCGGTGAGCGTGGACGATGTGGTGTATATGGGAACGCTGCGCCCGAAGTTCGCGTACAGCCTGACCAATACTTTCCGCTACAAAAATTTCGATCTCGCGTTTATGCTGCTGGCGAAAACGGGGAACATCATCCGCCGTTATTCCTACGACGGTAACGCCATCCAGCACGAAGACGTGGGTAAACGCTGGAAAAAACCGGGCGACGAAAAGTTCACCAACTTCCCCGCGCTCAACCTGTTTTCGTTCGACTTCTTTTATTACCCGCTGTCCGACATGTTCATCGAAAGCGGGAATTTCCTGAAGCTGCGCGACGCGTCCATCACCTATCATTTTAACCGTTCGCTGCTGCGGAAAGCAGGGATCGGCAACGCGAGCATCATGCTGCAGGGCCGCAACCTGCTGATGCTGACGGCTAACAACGACAAGCTGGACCCCGAAGCCTACGAGCTGGGCGCCACCGACCCGGCGAACGCCGAACTGGGCTTTACGCCCTGGCGGCCCATGCCCGAACTGTATCTCGGCCTTCGTGTCAATTTTTAAAACTTAACAACACATGGTCATGCGACTGTATTCCATATTGCTATTCACCGCGGCCGTCTCGCTCACGGCCTGCAACAAGTTCCTCGACGTAAAGCCGAAAGGGAAGCTGATCCCGACGGAAGTAGCGGAGTTCAACCACCTGCTCGACAACCAGGACATCGTGAAATACCCGTTCCTCAACAACAACAACACTTCGCTGCTGGGGTACATGACGGACAATCTCACGCTTTCCGAAGGCATCGGCAAGATCTATTACAAAGCGAACAACAGCCCGAACATCGATTGTTATTACGGCTATATTTTCCGTCCGCCTTTCAAGAACCCGACGCTGGCGGATTATTTCTGGGAATGGGGAACCTACCGTTCCATGAAATACCTGAACAACGTGATAGAAGGCGTGAAAGAGATACGCAACGAGGAAAACGCGGAAGAAGCCGACGCAGTGATGGCGCAGGCTTACGTAGCCCGCGCCTGGAGCTATTTTCACACCACGCTTGTATACGGTCCCGTGTACAAGCCCGGCGGAAATAACGATACAAAGACCATCCCGTACCTCACTTCGCCCGATGTGGACGCGCCCATGCCCGACCTTTCGACGCAGGAAGAGGTGTTCGCCAAAGTGCTGGCCGACCTGCATGCCGCGCTGCCCAGCATCCCCGAAAACACCAACCATCCCTCGCGCGCCAACAAAATGACGGCGCAGGCCATGCTGGCTTATTACCACCTGTTCACACAGCAGTACGACAGCGTGGCGTATTATGCGAACCTCGCCTGGACGGCCGCTATCGCCAAAGGAGTGGACAATGTGCTGTATGATTTTAATACGCTGTCGCTCGCCAACCCGGCCAATCCCGCCGCCAGCCAGATCAACAGTCCTGACAGCCGGATCAACCTGCCTACCAGCCGCGAGATGCTTTTTTTCCGTTCCACGGACGTGAGATCCGGGAGGGCGAATTATGCGTATCCTTCGGACGAGTTCATCGCGCTGTTTGACAAGGACAACGACCTGCGTTACAAATATTTCCTGCTGGAAGCGCCGGGTTATAAAACCACTTACAACGGCGTTACGTACGACGACGGCGTGCGGCTGCAATATTTCCGGGGTGAAACGATCTCCGGCAGCCTGTCGAGGTTCCAGATGACGGCGGGTTTCAGCTTTCCCGAGCTGCTGCTGATGCGCGCGGAGGCTTATGCCCGCACCAACCGGCTGCCCGAGGCGCTGGCGGACGTCAATCTCCTCCGCAAATACCGGATGCTGAGCGGCACGCCCGACCTCACGATGCCCGCGGGGGGGAAGGACGCGGTGATACAACTCGTGCTGGACGAACGCCGCCGCGAGCTGCCGCTGGCGCATCTCAAACGTTTTTTCGACCTGAAACGATTTTGCCTCGAACCCGGCAAGCCATGGGGAAAGACCAGCATCGTGCATACGCTCGGCTCCGAAACCTTTGAAGGGAAAATAGACGATCCTGTGTTCGTGCTGCCCAAAACCAATTCCGTGCTGATCTTTAACCCGCAGTGGGGCATCGCGCCGGACAGCAGGCCTTTTAATTAAAAACACAACCGTAAACAGATGAAACATTACATTCTCGCAGCTATCATGGCCATTCCTGCCGCAACGTTCGCGCAGGATTCGTATACGATCAAAGGACATATCAGCGGCGTGGAAGCGCCGGCTAAAGTGTACCTCGGCTATCGTTCCGGCAAAAGTTATGTCAGGGATTCCGCGGAAGTAAAGAACGGATCGTTCGAGCTGAAGGGAACCGTTTCCGAACCGGTGTCCGCCAGCTTGAACCTGAAGTCCGCCGGCAGCGAAGGACGGGACTATACGACCGTGTACCTGGAAAACACGACCATTACCATCACCGGCGAGCATAAGCTGGCCGGCGCGAAAATAGAAGGAGGGGAGAACAACCGTTATTACGCGAAGCTGCAGCAAATGCTGGCGCCGG
The DNA here is from genome assembly GCA_966250725.1 of uncultured Chitinophaga sp. Classification (GTDB taxonomy): domain Bacteria; phylum Bacteroidota; class Bacteroidia; order Chitinophagales; family Chitinophagaceae; genus Chitinophaga. The sequence continues at coordinate 6,938 of CBINIO010000034.1, read as the reverse complement.
TAGTGAAGCGCGAAAAGGAAATGTTCGCGGAATACGCCGCGCTTTCCAAAGAAGAAAAAGCCACGGAGGAAGCGCGCGAAAAACGCGAGGCCGGCTACGATTCCATCGAAAAAACGCGTAAACGGATCTACGGCGCCTTCATCAACGCCAACCCCGGCGCGGTGGTAAGTCTCGACCTGCTGGACTCTTACGGCGGCATGTTTCCCGAAGCGGCCGACCTGGAGCCGATGTACAACAAACTTTCCGCCGAGGTGAAACAGACCGCCAAGGGGAAAGCCTATGCGGAAACGATCGCCAAACTCAAGCGTATCGCGGTCGGCGCCATCGCGCCGGATTTTGTGCAGAAAGACCCGGCCGGCAAACCCGTCAGGCTGTCCGACTACCGCGGGAAATATGTGCTGGTGGATTTCTGGGCCTCGTGGTGCAAACCCTGCCGTGCGGAGAACCCCGCCGTGGTAAAGGCTTACAATGAGTTCAAAACAAAGAACTTCACCATACTCGGTGTTTCGCTGGACAATGAACGGCTCCGCTCCGCCTGGCTGAAAGCCATCAAGGAAGACGGTCTTACCTGGACGCAGCTGATCGACCTCGATGAAGAAAAAGCGTCCGACATCTATCATGTGCAGGCCATCCCGCAAAATTTCCTGATCGACCCGGAAGGCAGGATCGTAGCGAAGAACCTGCGTGGGGAGGAGCTGGCAGGCAAGCTGTCTGAAATATTGAACTAAAGATAATCAGGCGGGCCGGCCGGTGTGTATGCCGTGAGATCAAAAACCAGCTGGCCCGCGGATTTTTACAAGCTCCCATTTGAATATCTCCCATTGGCGTTGATATAAAGTTTCAGTTTGATTTACCCGCTCCCCTTTTGCCGCTGAGAAAGCAGGCGCGCGGCCTTGTATCTGTCATTGTTAAAAAGTAACTTAACCCCATGTACACCCGCTGCACGATCTACTCCCTTATGATCTGCGTCGTATGCCTGGTTTCCTGCCGCACGGCCTTCAAGCTTCCCCTGCCGCCGCGCCCCGAGCAGGCGATTTCCGGCGATGCATTCTACAAAGAAGTGGACAGCATGAAATGGCACACGCGCGAGCCCATCGCGATGAAAGAAATTTTATCGGGGAATGTGCCGCACTTCCTCCGGAAGTTTGTGCCTGTGCATACTTCCATCACCGATGCAAACGGCGGAACGGTAAACGCCACTTATTATGTAGCGCCCGATTATCTCTCCATCGGCGGCGACGGCGATTTTGCAAGAGTGCCGCTCACGCCCATGACCGCGCAGCGCATCGCGGACAGCCTCCAATGTTTTTTACCCACCCGGAAAATGGTGAACGATATTTACCGCGCCGCGAAAGTAAAGCTGGAGCCGGTACCCCTGTACGCTTTCCGCGACAGCGCCATTATTTTCTGGCATCATCACCTCATCATCGAAGGACAGCGCAAAGGACGCCGCGGGCTGATTGCCGGCATCAAAAAAGACGTGGTGATCAGCGGAAAAATTCCCCGCGACGCACGCCCCGACCGCGTGGCTATCTACGGCTGGCACAAGCTGGACGGCAAGCCTATTCAGCCTTTGTATACGGGGCATGTAAACTGGTACGTCGATTATTCGCACGGCATTAGGCTGGTGTACCGGAAAATAAAGGTGGGCCAACGGTGGATGGATTATACGGAAGTGCTGCGGCACCCGGCGTACAAGGCTTTGTTATGCGATGAAGAAGCCTGTGATTATTTCCGTTATACGCAATGATCCTAAATGCTTATGGCCGTTCTCCCAAACGATACCCGCAATTATTATTTCACTCCCCAAAAAAAATCCAAACCCAATTGTAACATTTTCATTTTCACCTCCGTTTAACCCATACTGCATTTAACCTGACTATATTTTAAAATCGGAACCATGATGAAACACACTCTTCTCGCGCCGGGGAAAGCCCTGCTGGCTGCCGCTTTGCTCGGGATCGTATTCACTGCCTGCAATGACGACGACCTGGCCGATCCTCCCGCAAAACGCAGCAAGGAATACGCGCTCACCGTATCCAACGGCACCGGCGGCGGTAAAGTGACGGCGAGAGAGCTGACGGACAGCACGTTCGACCTGACCGTGCGGATCGACAAATCCACCCGCGACACCACCTACAAATTCGCATTGTACAGCGGGAACAAAGAAGACGGCACACTGGAACTTTTCCAGGAGATCGCCAGCATCAAAAGCGAAACCACCGGCGCACCCGTGGAAGCCAAATGGGGAAGCGTAAAAACAGTGACGGTAGACGGTGTTACGAGGAAATTCAACTACGACAGCCTGCTGAAATACGAGGCATTCGCCCGCGTATCGTTCGTGGATCAGGCCGTAACGCCCGCTAAGGACAGCATAGTGGCTATCGGCAACATCGGCGCAAGCGCAGAATAACCCCTGAGTTTTAGTTAATAATTGAAGAGCCGCGTCTTTGTGGACGCGGCTCTTATTTTTTTATACCATGCGGCCCATTACCGGGTCCGAGAATGATTCTTTGCCTGTTTCCACCCTGCCGGCATATCTTCTTTCAAAGTCCTCCGATCCTTTGAGGTACACGCTGAAGTCGTACCAGCCATGCTGCTTGCCCAGCGGCAGGATGATCTCCTTGCTGCCATGCGGCACTTCCACGGTTTTGTCGGATTGTTTGTAGCCATGATCTTTCAGCACCACGCTGGTTTTACCGCCCGCGTTGTGTATCCTCACGATCAGGTTGCCGGTCGGTTTTTTCGCCCTGTCCAGCTCGTACACGCAATTCACCGCCAGGGAAGGATCTTTTTTGCCGCCGCGGAACTCGCGGAAGAAACCGTTCGGCCCGTGCAGGCGAAGGTGGTATTGCCCGCCGTCGAATTCGTTCACCGGCCATTCATATTGAATGGTATCGCCGGCCACTACGCCGAAATGCCAGTTGCGGCATACTTCCCCGCCAAAGCCGGAAGGCGCGTAAACGGTGAAGGGAGCGCCCTGCGCGTTTTTGCCAAAGGCTTTGTTGCCGGCGCTCATGCTGATCACGATCTTGTCTTTCCCGTCGTTAACGGTGCTGTCCGCATACAGCTCGTAAGGCAGCGCGCTGGAGGGGCGGATGCCTTTTTCCTGCTCTGCCAGCGGGTTTGCGGTAGCCGGGTTGGCGATCATCGAAGCAATTTCTGCCTGCGATAATTTTTTATACCCGGTAGGTTCGTTCTTGAACTTCGCGCTGTAAATATCTTCCACGAACTGCGTTTTGTCGAGGAACGGCAGCTTGTCCTTTGTTTCGTGGTAAGGCGTGAAGGCCGCGGTAAGATCGCCGCAGATGGCGCGGCGCCACTGGCTGATATTAAGGTTTTTGTTGAACTTGTTGTTCACAAAATGTTCAAGGAACTGAAGGGTGGACGTATGGTCGAACAGCTGTGAACATACTTTGCCGCCACGGCTCCAGGGCGAAGCGATGAGCATCGGCACCCGGTAACCCAGGCCGATGGCCGCGCCGCGTGCCTGCTTTTTGGGAATGCCCTGCGCGATCTCGTTCTCAAGCCGCACAAATTCAACTTCGGTATCGATGCCGTCGGACACCTTGCCGCTGCCGGGAATTTTATTGTCGGGGATGGAGAACGGCGGTACGTGATCGAAATAACCGTCGTTTTCGTCGTAGGTCACGATGAAAATGGTCTTTTTCCACACTTCCGGGTTGCTGGTCAGGATGTCCATGATCTCGGAAACGTACCAGGCGCCATACCAGGGCGCGCTCGGGTGGTCGGAATAGTTCTGCGGGCTCGCCATCCACGATACGGTAGGCAGCTTGCCTTCTTTTACGTCCTTGCGGAACTGGTAGAACAGGTCGCCTGCGGGCACGGCCAGCTCGCGTTCGGTGCCGGCGTCGTTGTATTTGAGTTTGGTCAGCTTGCGGAATTCGGGATCGGCGCTGTTGATCACGAACGCGCGTTCGTAGTTCTCTTTTTCTTTCGCGCTCAGCTTGTCGAAATTCGTTTTGTTCCACAGCGCCAGCTCGGCCCGCGCATTGTCAAGCGCTTCCTGCTTTTTCGCGATGGCCGTTTTGCGTTTGCTGGTTTCTTCTTCGGAACCGGATGTGGCCTCATTGAGCTTGTTGATCTCGTCGGGCAGCGTGTCTACCAGTTTCTGGAGATTACGCACGTAGCGGTCGGAGAACTTTACGTTGAAGGCTTTGTAGAACTCGAGGTTGTTGCAGCCGAAGTTCGCCAGCCAGCTTCTTTCCTCGCCTACGAAACCTCCGCCGCAGGAAAGATCGTTCTGGTAGAACTTCCATTCCACGCCGTTTTCGGTGAGCAGCTCGGGGAAGGTTTTCCAGGGCTGCTTGCCGTAAGTGTAATCCGTGTTGCGCATGTTGGCTTTGGGCCGGCCTTCTTCTTCGGAAAGCACCTGCCCGGTCCAGAAGTACGCGCGGTTGGGCGTGGTGCTGGTCATGGCGGAGCAGAAATTCTGGTCGCACACGGTGAAAGCGTCCGCCATGGCGTAGTTAAAGGGCAGGTCTTCGCGGGTGTAATACCCCAGCGTAAGCGGGATGTGCCAGTATTTTTTATTGCCCGGCCTTTTCACGAGCAGCCATTTGTCGTATTTGCCGCCGTTGTTGGCGTCCACCTGGTCGTGGCGGCCATGGGGCAGCGCGCCCATCCAGGTCACTTTCGTGTCTTTGATGTGCAGCCTGAACGGGGAATAGGTTTCGCCGTTGGCGTTGGTTTGCAGCCATACGGGTTTTTTGTCGGGCAGGGAAATGGCACGGGGATCGTTAAAACCGCGAACGCCCTGCAGCGAACCGAAGCAGTGGTCGAACGACCGGTTCTCCTGCATGAGGATCACGATGTGCTCCGCATCCAGAAAAGTGCTGCCGGGTGCGGGATTGATAGCCATGGCCTTTTGGATGGAGGCCGGCAGGAACGCTTGCAGTCCGGCGGCGCCGGATAAAAGCATTGATTTCTTGAGAAATTCTCTTCTGTTATCCATGGTAAAAGCGTGATTTGCGTAGCGGTTTTTCCGTTATCGTGGAACAATGTATAAAAATAAGTCAGCCTGGTGTACTTTGCAATGTTAATTTTATTTTATTTCATTTGGTTTCGTAAATCTTTTATTATTTCCGGCCGGAGAAGGGATGCGAAAGATAATTTAAGCCGGGAAAGGATGGCGCCGGGGAGGAAATATTGGTGGAGAAAACCGTTCTCCAGGGCAAAAACGCTCTGCCCGTCCGCCGAAAACCGGGCGTCGGGGCAGTTCCGCCAGGTGAAAACGCGCTGCTCCTGCAGGTCGAACAGCACGGATTCGTTCCGCCCGTTCACCAGGAAATATTCGCCGTTGAATGAAAACCGGGTGAATTCCAATGATTTAACGGAAAAGTGGATCTCTTTTTCCAGCTTCCCTTTCTTATTATATTGACGGATGATATAGGAATTGTCAAACTGCACAAAAAGTTTGTCCGCCGTATCGAACACCCTGCTTACAAAACGCCGTTCGCTTTGCTCCGTGGCTACCAGCGCTCCGTCCGGTGTGAACAGGTAAAATGCATCGCGCTGCGAATGGGCGGGAGTCTTGACGCCCGCGCGGGAAACGGGGAGAAAGATCATCGTATCGCCGAATACCGTTCTCGTTTTCGAAAAAGTAGGGGAGTCGCCCGCGGTGAATTGTCCCAGCACCTCCCCTGAATAATCGAGAAACTCCAGCACTTTGCCTTCCAGCGACAATATCACTCTTTTTACCGCGGGCAGCACTACCGCGCGTTTGATGCCCTTCGCCCGGCGGATGCTGCACAGGCGCCTGCCCGCATGCAGCAGGTCGGCATGACGGGCGTTCAGCAGGTGTACGGTATACGGCCCGCCTTCGCCACCGGCTGCCGCAATAATGCGCCCGGGCACAGGGAAGGCCTTTTTCCCATCGCCGGCGCGCAGCACCTGAAAAAAGTTATCGCTGTTCTGGATGATGAGAAATTGCGAATCGGACGTGAAAGCGATCTCCCGCACGTTGGATTTTTCCTGCATGCGCAGCTTTACCGGGGAGCCGCCGCCCGTAGGGCAAAGCACAAGACTGCCCGACCGGCTCATGACCGCCAGCATATTTTCATCGGGGCTGAACGCGGCGTGTTGTATTTCCAAATCCTTTAATCTTGCATTATGCGGCTGACCGCTGGCATCGCACAACAGGTTTTTCTGCGTGGAGCGCTCTGCGAAAAAGAAAAAGCGGCTGCCCGGCGAAACCGCGAGCTGGTCTGTTCCGGCGGTTACGGGGAAATGGATGAAGGGCGGATATTCGTCTTCCCAAACCCGTACCTTGCCATCGCCGCCCGCCGTTATGACCGTGCCGCCGCCGCGGACGGCGAGCGCCTTTACCACCTTCCTGCTATGATCGAAAGTGCGGAGCGGGTTGCCTTCAAGATCGGTTTCTATCGCCGTGGAATCGGCGCAGGCGATCAGCATTGTATCGCCGTTTCCCGCGCCGAGGGCGTTCACCATCGTATCTATGCCGAAGCGGTATAGCGCATCGCCGCCGCCGTTGCGTACAGTGATATTGCCCTGTTTGGTGGCGGTGAAGATATATTTCCCGTCCTCGCGGATGTGTACGGCTTGCAGCTCTTCGCCCGCGGGAATGAGCTTTGCGGGCACGCCGCCGCGCGAAAGATAATATCCCGCGGTATCGGTAGCGACGAACAGCTTGCCCCGCGGCGTTTCAAGAATATAATCCACGGCTTCGACGGAAGTTTTGCCGCTGAGCCGGAAGCCGGCGAAACTGCGTACCTGCAATTCGTCGTACATGCGCAGCAGGAAATTTTTACCATGGTTCACAAGATGTACTTCCGTGACTTCTTCCGGCATGTCGCGCTTGTGGAGCAGCTTCCCGCTCATATCCCACAACCGCCACTGTTTCTGGCCCAGCGCGCCGATGTATTGTCCATCGATGGTTTGCTGCGCATGTCTTACCA
>CBINIO010000033.1:0-15725 GCA_966250725.1 uncultured Chitinophaga sp. | reverse complement strand
CGGTGATCTTCACAAAATGATAGCCCGGCTTTTTTACGTTGAAAGTGCCTGCGGGCAAGGTTACGGCGCCGTTAGTGACGGGCACGTCCAGCAGCACCGTTTTTCCCTCCAGCTCTACCTTCAGCTTCACGGGCGCCGCGGATTGCAGCGTGAGCGCCACATCCAGCCTGCCGGTCTTTTCCGTCAGGAACCAGGTCTTTGAGTAAATGTCTGCGTCTTTCCAGGCGGTGAGGCCGTTGCGGGAAATGTATCCCCTGCCGCGGTCCGCCTTCGGGTATACGTACCCGTTACTGTAAAGGGTTACCACCGTGGAATCGCCTGCGGGCAGGCTTTCCGCCGCCGCGGGCAACGCGAAGGCCGCCAGCAGCGCCAGGGTGAATAAATTGCTGCGATACTTCATCATACAAACCAGGGTATTTATGCCGGAAGATACTGCGGCGACCCGATAAAGCGTACCCCGTACGCGTAATAAAAGACGACACTAAGATAAAATATTCCGGGCCTTTTGCCCGGTTTGTCTGTTTACGGTCATACCCGTTGTTATTCCCGCCCGGCGATATTGCCCTGGTAAGAGATCGGCTGTTTGTTCCTCGGCGTGAGGTGCAGCGTGGCCGAACCGTCTTTCAGCACGTTCAGCACGATCCTGCTCACATTCGTGGAATGATGCAGCGGGATGGTCACGTTCCAGCCGCCTCTTTTTCTTTCCTTTACTTCATAACCGATATCGCCCGCCTTGAATTGAAAACCCACCTGCTTGTAATCCGTTACCGCCTGGTAGCTTCTGCCCACGTACGGCAGGTTTACCTGCACGCTGTCCGTACGGATGCGGAAAGTGTAATTTTCCCCCGCCATCGGCACGTTCTGCCCGCCGGGCGCCATTACCGACTGTACGAAGAATATGAACTGCCTGCTGTCGATCAATCGTTTCACCGCCTCGGCGATCAGGGAATCCCGGAAACGTTTCGGGCTTTGCGCGCGGGTTACGGACACTGCGATGAACAGGCATAGGCCTGTCAGCAAGATTTTGGATGTTTTCAACAGAAGGTTTTTTAGGCTATAACAAGATAAGTATAAAATTCGGGAAAAAGCTCATCATCATTATATGGCGATTCTTCACCGCGCATTTTGTAATTTTGCATATTGGGGAATAGCCCCAACCAGAACCATGAAAACATTCAACGTACCCGTCATATACCGCAGCCCGCTGATCTCCGCCATCAAACAGCAAAGGAAGCAGCGGGACCGCATGAAGAAAGACTTCAGTCCTACCCTGCTCGATTTCGGTCCTGTCCGCATCCTGCTGGCAAGGCATTTCGGCTTTTGTTACGGCGTGGAGAACGCCATCGAGATCGCTTTTAAAACGGTGGAAGAAAATGAAGGCAAACGCATCTTCCTGCTCAGCGAAATGATCCACAACCCGCAGGTGAACAACGACCTGCTGGCCCGCGGCGTACGTTTCCTGATGGACACTTCCGGCAAACAGCTCATTCCCTGGGAAGACCTCCGCCCCGACGATATCGTGATCATCCCCGCCTTCGGCACCACGCTCGAGATCGCGTCGCGGCTGGAAGCGCAGGGCATTACGCCTTTGCAGTACAACACCACCTGCCCCTTCGTGGAAAGGGTGTGGAACAAAGCGGAGCAGATCGGCGCGAAAGATTATACGGTGATTGTGCACGGCAAACCCAAACACGAAGAAACCCGCGCCACCTTTTCGCACAGCCGCTCGCATACGCCCACCATCGTGGTGAGAGACATGGAGCAGACGCACCGCCTGGCCGCCTACATTCTCGGCGAAGCGCCCGCGGAAGGTTTTTATGAAGAATTTACAGGGCAATATTCCGAAGGCTTCGACGTACACCGCCACCTCGAACGGGTGGGCGTGGTGAACCAGACCACCATGCTCGCTTCCGAAACGCAGGCCATCGCGGATTATGTGAAACAGGCCATCCAGCAAAAATACGGGCTGGCGGACGACCGCATCGCCGAAAGGTTCGCGGATACCCGCGACACGCTTTGCTACGCCACCAACGACAACCAGGCGGCCGTGACCGGCATGCTGGAAGCCGAGGCGGACCTCGCCATCGTGGTAGGCGGCTACAACAGCTCCAACACCTCGCATCTCGTGGAGCTGTGCGAAGAAAAGCTCCCCACCTATTTTATATCCGGCGAAGAAAAGCTGCTCTCCCGCAACGAGCTGCTGCATTTCGATTTTCATCACCACCAGGAGCTGCACAGCTTCAGCTTCCTGCCGGACAAAACGCCCGTCACCCTGCTGCTCACCAGCGGCGCCAGCTGCCCCGACGCCATCGTGGAAAACGTGATACGGAAGCTCCTGTCTTTTTACGGATTGGAAGAAAAAGTGGAAGAAGCGGCGGCGGGTTTTGCCGGCTAAAAACAAAAAAGACACCAGAAGGTGCCTTTTTCCTTTGGGGCTAATCAAACGCTAGTAATGCAGAGAAAATTCTTATTCTTTTAACAAACAATCGACTTTCTTTTTGTGTGATACAAAAGTAACACGCCCTTTTACACCCCGCAACCGGTATTTAATATCCGGTATCGTATAGCCGATAACTGGCAAGAATGAGCATAAAATCGGATGCGGTGACACCGCGCTCAGAAATGCATCGCCTTTTTCAGGAATTCCGCTTTACGCCGGCGTGACACTTCCACCTGCGTGCCGTCGCTCATCAGCGCAAAGCCCCCTTCGCCCTGCAGGTACGATTCCATTTGCTGGAGGTTGATAAGATGGGAGTTATGCACGCGAAAAAAATCCACGTCCGTCAGCAGCTCCTCGAATTCCTTCAGCGGCTTGGATACCAGCAGCTGCTTTTTATCGGTAAAGAATATTTTCGTGTAATTGCCGGTAGACTCGCAGCGCACGATGTTCTGCACGGGCATGAACACCAGGCCGTTGATGGTCGGCAGCGCGATCTTTTTATTCGTCTGCTGCAAAGTTTTCATGTTCTGCAAAAACACTTCCAGCGGCGCGATGGCCGTGTCCGGCTTTTGCGAGCGCCTTTCCTGGAACTTGCGGAGCGCTTCCTGCAATTCCTGCACACTAAACGGTTTGAGCAGGTAGTCGAGCGCGTTGAACTTGATCGCTTTCAGCGCGTATTGTTCGTATGCGGTCGTAAAAATGACGTCGAAGGTCAGCTTGTCGTACTGCTTCAGCAACTCGAAACCGTTCTGATGCGGCATTTCCACATCGAGGAACACCAGGTCCGGCTGCATCTCATCTATCAGCTGCCTGGCTTCCTTTACGCTGTTCACCCCGGCCAGCACGGCCACTTCAGGGCATTTTTTCTGCAGCATGGCGCACAAGGCGTCAATACAGTGCTGCTCGTCGTCAACGATAATGGCGTTGATCTCGCTCATGGATTGAAATTTATTTTCTCTGCAATCGATTAAAACAGGAACTCCGCCGGCAATACGATCCTCACCTGCGTTCCGGATGCCTGCCCCCCATTGTCCTGCAGGTCGAGTATCTCTACATTGGCGTCTTTGGTATTATTGATCTTGCGTATCAGCGCAATACGGCCCTCCGTCACTTTCATGCCCATGGAATTGTGCGTGCGGTCTTTTTTCTCCCTGATCTCCATCGCCATTTTACGGCCGATGCCGTTGTCCGTCACCACCACTTCCAGCACCCGGCCTTTGAGCGACACGGATATTTCCAGCCTTCCTTTTTCCCTGCGGTGCACGAGCCCGTGCCAGATGGCGTTCTCCACGTAAGGCTGGATGATCATCGGCGGTATCAGCACTTCTTCCTCGTTGATATTTTCACCCACGGAAATGTGGTAGTCGAACATGTTGTTGCAGCGCAATACTTCCAGGTCGAGGTACAGGCGCAGCGAATCCAGCTCTTTGTTGAGCGGGATGAAGGTGTGCTGGCTGTTGTCGAGGATCATGCGCATGAGCTTGGAGAACTTGGTGAGGTAGTCGCTGGCCTCCTCCTGGTTGTTGCTCCAGATGTAGCGGTGTATGGAGCTGAGGGAATTGAAGATAAAATGCGGGTTCATCTGCGAGCGCAGCGAACGCAGCTCCAGCTGCAGGGTTTGCCGGTTGGCCTGCAGGTTGCGGTGGCGGATGTAAAAGAACCCGCCCACGATCAGCATAAAAAGAAAACCCGCCAGCGCGATGGCCAGCGCCAGGTTGCGGCGGATGCGCAATTGACTGAGGTCCTGCTCGCGCTGCAGCTCTTTGATCTGGTTGTCTTTCCGGTATACTTCGTGCATGGCGCGCATCTGCGCAAACTCAACGCTGGAGCGCTCTTCGAGGATGCTGTCCTTGTACTGGAGGGAAAGGTTCATATTCTCCAGCGACTGCGCATAATCGCCTTCGCGTTTGTAATTGTCGGCCATGGCCTTGTAGCCTTCCATCAGCACGCTTTTGAAATTCCATTTGTGGCCGAGGCCGAGGGCATGGCGGATGTGCTCGCGCGCTTCTTCGTACTTGCCTTCTTCGTTGAGCAGCCGGCCGATGCTGAGATAACTTTCGGCCACATGCACCTTATCGTCCACCCGGTCGTTCACGGCGAGGGCCTTTTGCAGGTAGTCCATCGCGAGCGGGTAATTTTTCTTTTTCTGGTAAGCGGTGCCGAGGCAGGTGTAGCAGATGGACATGCCGGTGGAATTGCCCAGCCGCTGGTTCACGGCCAGCGAACGTTCGTAATAATCGATAGCGAGGTCCAGCTTGCCGAGGTATTCGTAGGCATAACCGAGGTTGCCGAGATTGATGGCCACGCCGAGATCGTTGTTGCTTTCCTGCTCCAGGCGCAGGCTGCGGGTGAACTCGCGGATGGCGTCCTGGTACTTGCCGTCGCTGAGGTTGATGTTGCCGATGGAATTGGTGGCGATGGTGATGTTGCGCACGTCGTTGATCTTCTCGGCCAGCTTGAGGGCGCGGAAGTGATGGTCGAAGGCTTTCTGGAGCATGTCCCGCCGCCGGTAGTCCACGCCGATATTGTTGTGCGATACGGCGATGAGCCGGCTGTCGCGGCTGTCTTCGGCGGCTGCCAGCGCTTTTTCGGGGTATTCGGTGGCGAGGATGTACTGGCTTTTGTTGCGTTTGGAAGTGCCCATTTCGTTATACGCCTCCGCCAGCCCTTTATGGTATTTGATGCGCGAGCTGATGGCGATGGCTTCCTGGAGGAAAGGGTTTTCCAGTCCCCGGCGGTCAAAAAACCGGTAATACTTTTTTGACTGGGCCATGAGGGTGTTCACCTTCAGGGTATCGTCCGGCATTCTGCCGGTGGAATCGAGGCTGCGGAAGGCCAATAGGGAATCCTGCGCGGCGGTGCGGGCCGCGGGCAGGAGCAACAGGCAAATGAAAAAAATGAGCCCTCTATTAGCCATGGTAACAGGTGAAAAACAGCTTCTGCTCTGCCTGCGACCGTTCAGGGCCGGTGTTATCAGGCGAACAGCCCTCACAAGGTAAAATTTAATTGCGATATGTGGATGCCCGTTTTAGCCGGTATAAAAAGCGAAGGGGCGAAAGAATTCGCCCCTTTCCTATTAACCGAATACACCTACTGAAAATATGAAACAGGGCCAATGGCCCGTATTCCACATTAAGTTTGCAGCAAGCCGGGCGTGAGGCCCGGGGATGCCTGATTTATATATCGCAGTTCGTTTATAACCGGTTAATAGTATGGTCTTTGGCTGCCGGATACAATCCGGATATGGCTTTTTAAAGCCTTTGGACAAACACGGGAACCAAACGTGTTGCGTCGGCAAAGTTACCGGGTCCGCAATGCGCTATCCGGCAGCTTTTGTCAGCATATGCTGACGGCAACAAAGTTCAGGTTCTTTTCCAGGAATAAGTTTCAGTTCTGGTCCAATTGTATCAGCGGCATGTATCCATCTACTCTCCATAAAAAATTATGGAATGCAGGGCAAAGACCATTAAAATGAGGAATTTCTGAGGATGAGGTTATTATTACTGCGTCGCGGGAAAAGTTGCTCCCGTAACAAACCAAAGATAATAAGGTTTTTTGATATACAAAAAAAATTCAAGAAGAATGTGCCATAATCGCGTCCCCGACCCATTGCAGCACCAGGTCCAGCTGTTCGGTCATGGTGAGCTGGCTGTTGTCGAGAATGATGGCGTCTTCCGCTTTCCGCAAGGGGCTTACTTCCCGGTTGGAGTCGATGTAGTCGCGCAGCTCCAGGTTCTCTTTCACTTCGTGCAGCGTGATATTCCTGTTTTTTTCGTACAGCTCTTTGAAACGGCGTTCCACGCGGATGGCGGGATCTGCGGTCATGAATATTTTCAGCTCGGCATGAGGGAATACCACGGTGCCGATATCCCTCCCGTCCATTACGATGCCTTTTTCCTTTCCTATCTTTTGCTGCTGCGCCACCGCAAACTCGCGCACCTCGCGGATGGCGGCCACTTCGCTTACCTTTTCCGCCACCAGCATTTCACGGATCAGCTGCTCCACGTTCTCGTCGTTGAGATACATGTCGCTCTGGCCGGATATCTGGTTGTGAACGAATTCGAGGTGAATGTTCCGCAGCGCTTCTTTTACGGCTTCCGCATCGTCCTTGTTTACCGAATGCTGGATAAAATAAAGCGTGATGGCCCGGTACATCGCACCGCTGTCTATATACAAATAGTTCAGCTTCCTGGCCAGCTGTTTTGCCAGTGTGCTCTTCCCGCAGGAAGAATACCCGTCTATCGTAATGATTATTTTTTTCAAGCCCCGTTTTTTAAGGATCCGCACAGATGGCTGAGCGCCTTTGCAAAGTTGCCTTAAATCCCGGAAAAATCCAAGGGAAATCAGCGGCGGCCGCTACCTGTCTATCACCACTACCTTATGCGTGCGCATCAGGCGGTGGGTGCCTTTTTCGTAAAACACGAGCAGGTAAGTGCCTTTCGCCAGCGCGTCTATCCGCAGGTCTCGCTCCCCTTCGATGGTGAACTGCTCGACGAGCTGGCCGAGACTGTTCATCAGGTGCATGAGCACTTCCGTTTGTTCGCCCCTGATGCGTACGGTGAACTGCCCGCGGTTCGGGTTGGGGAACACGTCGATGCGCAGGAACGGCGGCACGGCCTTGATCTCCGAATAGCTCACACGCCCGTTGCTGCGGCCTACGGCTTTGATGCGGTAATAGCTCCAGCCGTCGTAATCGTTCGGGTCCACATAACGGTAATCGATCCGGGTGTTCACGTTGCCGTTGGGCGCGAGCGAGCCCAGCTCGCCTACTTTCACGAAGCCGGTATCCGTGTCCAGCCGGCGTTCGATCTCGAAATACGCATTGTTCAGCTCGCGGGAAACGGACCATTGCAGCTGCGCGAAATTTTCGTTCAGCCGCCATGCGTTAAAATAAATAAAAACGGCAGGCGCATACGGCCCGTACAGAATAGAGGCCTTCGTAAAATATTCGTTGCTGCGGATGCCGTTGCGGAAACGCCGCACGTGCATCGTGGCATTCCTTAGTGTATTCGTGGTAGTTATATTGCCCGCGGTGGGGAATGTTTCCGGCTCGATGTAATCCCAGGCGTTGTTGACAAAGCGCGTTACATAGCTGGTGCTGCGGTGCGCTGCATAGTCGCGGCCTTCGTCCGCATTCATGTGCTGCAGGGTAAGACTCGCCTCCGCACCGTCCGTTCTGCCGCGGGCAAGATTCCAGGTTTTGTTGGTGAAGTCCAGCTTGTTCACCAGCCCGGAAATGGCGTACTGGTATACGCTGTCAAACACGCGCGCCCTGAAATCGTCCGCCGCGCCCTCGTACTCGATGGCCGCCGGCGCATAGGTGGCCGGCGACGAGCCGATGGGGAACACCACCTTCCCGGAAGCGGCGTTCACCCGTTCCCGGTATAAAAATCCCCCGGCGATGCTGCTGCCGGTGATGATAAAGGACTGTTCGCTGTAACCCGTGATAGTACCGGGATTGCCGTTGCCTACCACTAGGTTCCAGCCGTTGAGGAAAAGGTGGCCGGTGGAAAAATTCAGGTTGTTGCGCACTTTCATATCGCTGAGGTCGGCGAGCAAAATACCCAGCCGGTTGTCCACTTCAAAATTCGGAAAAGTGGCGCCCAGCCTGCTGTTCACGTTATAGCCGCCAAACAGGTGCTGCGCGCCGAGACTGCCGTACAGCGGGTTGTTGCCCGAGAAGCGGAACAGGCCGCCCCTGCCGGAAAAACCGTTGGCGCTTTCATCGGGGAATGTTGCGCCGGTGCTGTTGATCCAGCTTTTGCCGTAAAAGTTGACGATCGATGCCTGGTTCGTACCAAAGCCGCCTTCGTTCACTACGTTGCCGTAAATGGACAGCGTTTCGCCGGAGGATACCTGTATGCGGCCGCCGGGCGCGATGTACATTCCCTGCTGCGCCTGCAAAAGCAGCGGCAGGAAAAGAAGGAGCGAAAGTTGGAACAGGCGTTTCATGTCAGCGTCAGCCTTTTTATTAATATTCAGAAATGATGATCCATCGGTTGTTTGGTACTGCCTGCAGCACCCAGCAATGCGTTTCGTAGCCGTTGTAGGAGATATAGTCCCCGTTATTCTCCCCGTCTATATCGTCGTTATCGTCGGGATAAACGCGGAAGCGCCTGTAATTGTTCGTCGGCATCCTTTTGAGCACAAGCATGCGCCCCACGCAGGTGCTGGCTTTGGGCAATGTGATATACGAGTTGGCGTCCGCCGTCATCACGATCGTATAATCAGTCGCCTCTACGGTATAGTCCCCGGTAATCGTTTTCACATTATAGATCACCTGTGTATTGAACCGCGTGGCGCCTTCACCGGTGATGGACACACGGGGAGTGTTGGCGGTGCTGAATATGATCGACCGCGCATCCTCCTGGTTGAAGTTGATGCTGTCCGTGCCGCTTTCCTGCACGGCGAACCTGATCTTCGCGGGATGGCTGAGGAATTTCTGCCATACGGTGGCGGTTACGCCGGCCTTTGTGCCTCCGCGGAAATAGGCGTTGTGATCGTTGAGGTTGAACTGCCCGAAGTAAGTGGCGCCCACTGCCTGCATCATCATGCTGAACCATGCGCCTTCATTGGGGATGGGATTCACGGGCGCGGCCACTACGTCCGTTTGTATCACCGCGCTGCCGTTGCCGAGATAACTGTTGTAATCCCTCACTACCTCGCCTTCGCCGGTACCCGCGCTGGTGGCGAGGTACATGGGCAAGCCGCTGCGCTGTTTGCCGGAAACCACCCAGTCCGTTCCGTTGCTCACCAGCCGGAGGGAATAACCCGGCGCCAGCGCCACGGTGGGATTGGCCCCGTCCTGCGAGCGGATGTCCGCTCCCGTAAAATTGACCGCGCCGGTATTGTAGGCCACCACTTCAATCGCCCTGCCCGTTTGGCCTGCGGCGGATTGCAGCGTAAAGGTGGCGTCGGCTGCGTTGTTCATGATCACTACGTTATTGGAATCGGCCATGGCAAAGTCTCCCGTGGCGGTAGCCAGGTTGGTGCTCATGGAGCCGTTCACATGCAGGGCGGCGTTGGGCGCGTTCGTACCGATGCCTACCCTGCCGTTCGCGGAGATACGGGCGGCTTCGGTATTGTTCGTTTTGAAGATCAGAGGCTGCGCGTTGGTGCTGCCTAAAAAGTTGGTAGCGGGGTCAATGGAATTGTTGCCCGTGAACGACCAGCTGCCGCCCGCGCCCGCAACTTCCTGCAGGGCTACCCATATGGCGGAAGTGGGGCCGGTACGTTTCCGTATATAAAGATTATTGTCTGTCTGGTTGTAGATCATCATGCCGGGGGCCGCAGTGTCCAGCGGGTGGGCGGCCAGCGCCGAAGCGTTGATGCGTGGAAGAAGGAAGCCTTTTTTGGTATGGCTCAGCTCAAGGATGGCGTCGGACCTTGATTCGTTGTTGCCGCCGAATTTCATTTGCGCGGAAGCGGTGGTAACGGTTAGCCCGAAAGAAAGGGAAAAAAGGACCGTTGCCAGGATTCTAATGTAGGGATAGGTCATGGGATAGTATTTGGATTATAAAGGAACGGTTACGGCTATACGCAACCGTTCCTTTCAATCGAAAATTATTAGAAGTTGGTAGCGGACCTGCTGAGTACTTCCCAGGTAGTGCCCATAGAGAGCAGGGTTACAGAGAAGTAAGGTTCGTCGATATTGATCGTGCTTTGACCGCTGATCAGCTGGCCGGCAGCTGCGATCTGCACAATGCTGGATTCCGAAGCGGCGGAAGCGGCGGCCGTTCTTTTGATGATGTAGATCTGGCCTTTATTGGAAGCCGCTGCCGCGGGAATGTTCACCGGTACGAACTCGGAACCGTCGCCGGACACCAGCACGATATAATCGTTGGGATACACGGTACCTCCGCCGGGCAGCGTTCTCACTTTCACCGATACGGAACCGTTGATGCTGATGCCGGAGGCTGCGTCCGTACCGCCAACGCTTAGGTTCTTGGCGGCTATTACCTGGTCCTTAAACGTTTTCACGCCGCCGATTTCCTGGGCCGCATTGGTGACAAGACCGCGGTTGTCCACGTTCGCATCGGGTATATTGAAGGTAACGGTATTAGTGTTGGATACGATGGAGAAATCGGTGCCGGTATTGCCGGTTACAAAGCCGAGCTTGCCGGTGGTGGCGGCTGTAGCGTCCGCGTTGGCAGGGTCGGTAATGGCAGTGATACCGCCGGTGAGCCTTGATTTATCTATCGTGACCTGTTTCACTTCCTTACTGGTGCCGTCTTTAACGAGCACACTGTAAGTAGTAGCGGTGGTGCTTGCGGTAGGAGTAGTACCCAGCTTCAGGCTGCCGTCCATGGTAAGGCCTGCCGTACCTACGAGGTCGGCGGTGATCACGATGTCGCCGTCGAAGGTCTTAACGCCCTGGAAGGTTTGATTGCCGGTGGTCACCACACCCGGTGTTGTTGCCGAAGCTTCGTACAGGGTAAGTATCCATTTGCCTTCGTTGCCGGCCGTTGCGTCAAGTTCGATCTTGCCGGCTTTGTTGCCCGCCACGCCTGCGGCTACGTCTGCCAGGGTAATACCGTCGGCTGAAGAAATATTATTCAGCTTGTCCCAATCTGCTTTCCTGATAAAACCCCACTGCTGGCCTGCTGCGCCGGTCATGGTCGGGAAGGTCAGCGTCAGGTTCTGACCGCTTGCGGAAGCGGTAATGGCCGTAGCCGTTTCGGATGCATCGCCACCCAGCACCGCATCGCCTTTCACAGCGTTCAGCGAAGTCACGGAAGTGAGCGAAAGGTTCTGTTTCTGGATCAGACCGTCCGAGCCGATCATCAGCACATCGTTCACGCCGGAGGCGGCCATGCCGACATTTGCGTAAGGAATGGTCACTTTACCGTCCGTGGCGAACGACATTACAGTGTTGCTGTTTGCCTTGAACACGAGCGGCTGCGAAATGGTGGTACCCACAAAACTGTTCGCGTCGGCGTTGTTATTACCGTTCAGTTTCCAGGGGCCGCCTCCTGCGCCGGCATCGGTCAGCAGCGTCCAGTCCGCGTCGGTGTTATTGGTACCGGTTTTAAAATAAAAGCCCGCTCCGTTCGGGTGAGCGCCCGCCTTCAGGTATACGATCATACCTTGCGTGATCGGGTCTGTGCTGCCTTTTAAAAGGTTATAGCCCGTAGCGTCAAGGCGGGGAAGCAGGAAACCTTTCCTCGTGCTTTCCAGCTCGAGCACAGCGTTCTTGTCAACCACCGCGGGATTGCCCCCGATCTTGACCTGCGCTTTCAGGTTGTTGTAAGTGAAGAAAAACAGGGATGCCAGGATAAAACCGGCAATGCGTAACGACTTTCTCATAGGTAATAGGATATTGACTTGTTTTTTAGAGAATATATGAACGTTGAATTCTCATGTTTAACGATAGTTGTTCTGACCGTTGTACACAGAGGCAGCCGGGTATTTTCTTTCCAATATTTTCTACTTCCGAGTACAGGGTAACAATGCTTCGGCAATATTAAATATATATTTTGATAAATACATTATTTCTCTAATGTTTTTATTTATTTTAATATTTAAAATAGTCACCCATTGCGATAACAAAGTGACAATCATTTAAATACGAGAGCATCTTCTTCCAACCAAATGATGTACCTTTTACATAAAAGAGCTTTGCAACAAATAGTTGCAAAGCCCCTTAATATTTAAAAATGAGTTTTTTATTCACGCAGGCTTTTCACGGGATTCCGCAACGCCGTTCCGATCGTATTCGAGCTTACCACCGCCAGCGTCAGCACCAGAATCACTGCTCCAACCGCCGCGAATAACCAGGGACTGATCGCCACCTGGAACAAATATTTTTTCAGCCACACGCTCATCATCCACCACGTCAGCGGAACGGCGATCACAAAAGCGATCAGCACCAATCGCAGGAACTCCGTGGAAACAAGCTGCAGCAATTGCGCTACCGAAGCGCCCAGCACCTTGCGTACGCCGATCTCTTTCGTGCGTTTCTCGATGGTAAAGGCTACCAGACCGGCAAGGCCAAGACAGCAAATAAATATCGCCAGCACGGCAAATATATCGGTGATCCGGCTGATCAGCTCTTCTGACCGGAACTTCTTCCCGAATTCCTCGTCCACAAAACGGTATTCGAAAGGATATTGCGGATTGGCCTTTTTGAATACCGGCTCAATCACCGCCAGCGCCTGTTTCGGCGAAACGCCGTCGTTGAGCCGCAACGTGATGATATTGGCGTTGCCCGGATTATAAACGGTCAGCGTGGGATCCACCAGCCGGTAAGGATCTTCCACCACCATATTGTCCGTTACACCGATGATCGTATACTCCCTGCCCATAAAACGAAGAGTTCGCCCTAAGGGATCTTTTACCTTCATTGCTTCCATCGTGGCGCGGTTGATGATAATGCTGGAAGAATCCGCCGGCATGCCGGAAAAATCCCGCCCTTCGAGAAGGCGCAGGCCGGTGGTTTTGATGTAATCCCTGTCTGTGCTCTGTACGGCCACGATAAATGAAAGGTCCTGCGGCCGTCCCTCCCAGTCGGGATTGCCAGCTCGCCACCATATTTCTGTTACCGGTGCGAAATTGCGCGTCACGGAGTTGACCAGGCCGGTGTTTATCAGTTCCTGCCGCACGTTTTCGTAGTTGCGGGCGAGGTCGGCGGAAGAAAAAACGCTGATCAGGTTATTGGGATCGTACCCAAGGTCCCTGTCCTTCACAAACTGCAGCTGCCTGTATACGATAATGGTGGCGGATATGAGCAGGATAGACACGATGAATTGCGCTACTACCAGTATACGCCGCGGCCACAGCGCCGCTTTGCCGCCGAGGAACGTGCCTTTCAGCACCTTTACCGGATTAAAGGAAGAAAGGAACCAAGCGGGATAACTGCCCGCCACGATACCCGTAAACAGCACGATCGCAAATGCAACGCCCCAGAAAACCGGGTCGGTAAACTCCAGCCGCAGCTGTTTGTTCACCATATCATTAAAAAGAGGAAGCAATACGAACACCAGCGCGAGCGAGAGTACAAAAGCGATCACCGCCAGCAGCTGCGATTCCATGATAAACTGCCATACCAGCTGCGTTTTCCCGGAGCCCAGCGTTTTGCGCACGCCTACTTCCCTCGCTCTTTTTTCAGAACGCGCCGTGGAAAGGTTCATAAAATTGATGCAGGCGATCAGCAAAATAATCACGGCGATGATGGAAAAAAGCCTTACTTCCTCTATCATTCCGCCGATGCTTCTGCCATTCTCAAAGTCGCGGTACAAGCGCCAGCGGCTCATGGGAAAGGTGATGAATTCGGTGCCGCCGGGATCGTGAGCGTGTACTTCATCGTTGATGATCTTTTTTATCTGCGCCATATTTACGCCTGGTGCAGGTTGTATGTATACTGCCCAGGAAGAGCTGTTCCAGTCGTTCATCATCCGCCGCAGCAGGGGATCGTTGTAGTTGAACAGCCGCACGTAGTCGAAAGTGATGCTTGAATTTGCCGGGGGGTCTTTCACTACAGCGCTCACCTTTACATTGTCCCGGTTATTCACGAGCAGCGCTTTATCGATCGGGTTCTCATCGCCGAAAAACGCCCGGGCGGTGCTTTCCGTCAGCACGATGGAATACGGGTCTTTGATCGCGGTGCCGGCATTCCCTTTTACGAACTCCCATGAAAACAGGTCGAAGAAGTGCGCGCTCACGCTGAGGCCCTGCCGCGTAAACCGTTTGTCGTTAAAGGAAAGCACCTGGTTGCTGCTGTTGGTCGCCACCGCCAGCGCGATCTGCGGATGATTTTTCGTCAACGCCGGCTCCAGCGGGAAAGGCACACTGCGGTCGGTAAAGATCTTGTCTTTAAAATCGCGGTTGGCGTATACCTGGTAGATGTTATCATAGTTTTTATGAAACCTGTCAAACGACAACTCATCATGAACCCACAAAAAGATCAGGATACCCGAGGTGATGCCGATGGTCAGGCTCAGCAGGTTCGTTGCCGTGAAGCCCTTATGCCTGAACAGGTTGCGCCAGGCCGTTTTAAGGTAGCTGCGTATCATGCCGGAGCAGCGCGCAAAAAAAGCGCCTCTTTTTTGCGCCTTCATTATCAATCAGTTAGTTTTTGCGGAGTGTCCGGTTTCGGTACACGTTTGTCCGCAAACAAAAAAAGCTGCCGGCTTTCACCGGCAGCTTTCAGTTTTATGATGGCTTGAAACTATGCTTCTGATTTCTCCGATTTGCTCTTCGAAGGATTTTTCAGCGAGAACACCAGCTTCTGGTTTTCTTTGTCGAGATCGGCGATCAGGATATCCCCGTTATGAATGTTCATGTTGAGGATCTCTTCCGCCAGCGGGTCTTCCAGGTATTTCTGAATGGCCCTGTGCAGCGGGCGCGCGCCGAACTGCTGGTCGTACCCTTTCTCCGCCAGGAAGCCTTTTGCCTCGTCCGTCAGTTCCAGGCTGAAGCCCAGCGTTTGCAGCCTTGCCAGCACTCCCTTCATGGTGATATCTATAATGGTGTAGATATGCTCTTTGGAGAGGGAGTTGAAGATGATCACATCGTCGATACGGTTCAGGAACTCGGGTGAGAAGGTGCGTTTCAGCGCCTTTTCGATCACGGCCTTGGTGTTGTCCTCTTCGCTCACCGCCCTTGAAGTGGTGGTGAAGCCTACGCCCGCGCCGAAATCTTTCAGCTGGCGCACACCGATGTTGGAGGTCATGATGATAAGCGTGTTCTTGAAGTCCACCTTCCGGCCGAGGCCGTCGGTAAGGATACCGTCGTCCAGCACCTGCAGCAGGATATTATAGATATCCGGGTGCGCTTTTTCGATCTCGTCGAGCAGGATCACGGAGTAAGGTTTGCGGCGCACTTGTTCGGTGAGCTGACCGCCTTCCTCGTAACCTACATATCCCGGAGGCGCGCCGATGAGGCGGCTTACGGAGAATTTTTCCATGTATTCGCTCATGTCGATGCGGATCAGCGCATCTTCGGAGTCGAACATATATTTGGCGAGCGCTTTGGCCAGCTCGGTTTTACCCACACCGGTGGGGCCGAGGAAGATGAAAGTTCCGATCGGTTTTTTCGGGTCTTTCAGGCCTACGCGGTTACGCTGGATGGCTTTGGTGACCTTGCTGATGGCTTCATCCTGTCCCACTACGGCGCCTTTCAGATCTTCGCCCATTCTGCGGAGCTTTTCGTTTTCCGCCTGCACCATTCTCTTCACGGGGATGCCGGTCATCATGCTCACCACTTCAGCGATGGCTTCTTCATCAATGGGGTAGCGTTTGTGCTTCACTTCTTCTTCCCACTCGCTTTTGGCCTTTTCGAGGTCTTC
>CBINIO010000032.1:0-15776 GCA_966250725.1 uncultured Chitinophaga sp. | reverse complement strand
GGGCAGCTGCAATACCATGCGCTGAACGTGTACGCCAATTACCTGCAGGATTTCGGGGAGCATCATCTCAAATTCCTCCTCGGCACCAACCAGGAGATCAGCAAAAGGGAAACGTTCAGCGTGAACAGGCTGAACGTGCTCAGCGAAGAAGTACCGGCCCTTTCCACCAGCACCGGCACGCTCGACGCGAACGACGGGTTTGAGGAATACGCCATCTCCGGCTACTTCGGCAGGATCAACTACGATTACAAAGGCAGATACCTGCTGGAAGTGAACGGCCGCTTCGACGGCTCGTCCCGCTTTCCGCCGGGCAGCCGCTTCGGTTTTTTCCCTTCCGTGTCCGCCGGCTGGAACATCAGCGAAGAGCCGTTCATGCAGGGATTAAAAGACCAGGTGCCCTTATTGAAACTGAGAGGTTCGTACGGCGAGATCGGCAACCAGGTGATCAACAACCTCGAGATCGGCAACATCCGCATCAACGGTTTTTATCCTTACATACCGGGCATGGAAGCGTATAACGCATCGTGGATCGACCCCGGCACCAACATCCGGTACGTCACGCTGCGCCCGCCCGCGCTGGTAAGCTCCAGCTTTACCTGGGAAACGGTGCGCACGATGAATGCCGGTGTTGACCTCGGTTTGCTCAAAAACAAAATGCAGGTCAACTTCGATCTCTTCAACCGCAAAACGCTGAACATGCTCGCGCCCGGCTCCGAACTGCCGCAGGTACTGGGCGCCAGCGCGCCCTTGCAGAACGTGGCCGACCTCGAAACAAAAGGCTGGGAGCTGGAAGTAAGCTACAAGGACAGGGCAGGCGATTTCGAATACGGCATCGGCTTCAACCTGTCCGACAACCGTACTTACATCACCCGTTATTCCAATCCGGGCGGGCTGCTGGGACAATATTACGTAGGCCAGGAGATCGGCGAGATATGGGGATACGTGACGGACGGGTACTTTTCCGTGAACGATTTCGCGGACGGCTCGCTGAACCAGAACCTGATGAACGGCACGCTGAAAGGCGGCATCGCCCCGTACAAAGGCGTTCCGCCGAACCCCGGCGACATCCGCTACAAAGACCTCAACGGCGACGGCGTGATCTTCTCCGGCAACAACACCCTTTCCGACCCGGGCGACCGCCAGATCATCGGCAACAACCGCCGCCGTTTCCAGTACGGCGTATTCGGCAACGCCGCCTGGAAAAATTTCGACCTGTCGTTTTTCCTGCAAGGCGTCGGCAAGCGCGACCTCTGGCTCAGCAACCAGCTGTACTGGCCCTACCAGAACCGCTTTGGCACCATGTACAAGCACAACCTGGATTACTGGACGGCGGATAACACCGGCGCGTTCTATCCCCGCGTATACCCGGACGGCGGCGGCAATACCGAATACAGCCGGCTCGTGCAAAGCAAATATCTTTCCAACGGGGCGTACTTCCGCGTGAAAAATATCACCATCGGGTATTCCGTACCGAAACAATGGCTGAACCGGCTGCTGCTGGACAATGCCCGGGTATTCGTGAGCGGCGAGAACATCCTCACCCTTACCGACCTGCCCAAAGGCATGGAGTCCGACGCGACCAACTACGGCGAAGGCGGCATCTATCCCTTCCTGAAGAAATACAGCTTCGGCCTGAACGTTTCCTTTTAATTCAAAACAGCAACAACATGAAACTGACTAGATATATCACCGTTTGCTGTGCAGGTTTGATGATCCTGCAGAGTTGCAGCCAGAAAGAATTCCTCAACCTTCAGCCCAAGGACCAGCTGACGGAAGCCACCACCTTTACGAGTTACGACAATATCAAAACGTACGCCTGGCAGTTTTACGAAGTATTCCCCGGCTATGTCGACGCCGTGCCGAATTCGGAATTCAACGCCGATCTTTTTATGAACGCCAATCCCAACGCCGTATCCAACTGGATCTGGCAGCGCATGACCATTCCCAGCGCCAGCGCCGATTACCAGCAGCCATACGCGAACATCCGAGCCATCAATATCCTGCTCGCCAACATCGACCAGTCGCCCATTACCGATGCGGAAAAAGACCACTGGAAAAGCGTGGGGTATTTTTTCAGGGCTTACAATTACTGGAACCTCGTGAATAAATACGGGGACGTGATATGGGTAGACCGGCCGCTGACGGATGCCGACGAAGACGTGCTGTATGCTTCGCGCACGCCGCGCGCGGAAGTGACGCAAACGCTGCTGGACCAGCTGCAATGGGCGGAAACCCACATCAAGACCGCCGGAGACGGGCCCAACACGGTCAACGCAAATGTCGTGCGCGCGTTCATTTCCCGCTTCGGATTGATGGAAGGCACCTGGCGCAAATATCACAACCTCGGCGACCCGCAGCCTTTCCTGCGCGCAAGCGCCGACGCGGCCGGCAAGCTGCTGACCGACATGCCCGCGCTGCACCCGAACTACGACGATGTATTCAACAGCGAATCGCTGGCCGGCGTGCCGGGCATCCTGCTGTACAAACAATATGACATGAACCAGGTCACGCACGTGCTGGCAAGCCGCGCCCGCAACTCCGCAGGCCGCTGGGACCTTACCAAAGCCGCGGCGGACCTGTACCTGATGACCGACGGGCAAAGCCGCTTCACCAGCCCGCAGTTCGACGGCGATAAAAATCCCTACGACGAATTCCGCCGCCGCGACAAACGGCTTTACTTCACCGTGCCGCCGCCTTTCAAAGTGACCGTGAACCATCCCAGCACCACATACACGCTCACGGGCAACGCCACGGACCAGGAGTATATCGACACGATGGCGAACATTTCCACCGACAAGCAGAAAACGCTTCCCACGCTCAACTGGCAGGGGCTGGTGGTGCGCCAGGAGCCGCACTTCGTGGACTACAACCAGGGACAGCCGTTTAACGTTACGTATACCGGTTACCGCTTCTACAAGTTCAGCAACAAGATCCAGCGCATCCAGAACGTGGACGTGAACGATGCGCCGATCTTCAGGATGGGCGAAGTGATGGTGAACTACGCCGAAGCCAAATACGAGCTGGGAGAATTCGACCAGGACGTTGCGGACAAAACCATCAACCGGCTGCGCGCCAGGGGCGGCGTGGCCCCGCTGGACGTGGCCGCCGTTCCCGCCGACCCTTCCCGCGACCCGGGCATTACCCCGCAGCTGTGGGAGATCCGCCGCGAACGCGCCGTGGAGCTGATGGGCGAAGGTTTCCGCTTCGACGACCTGCGCCGCTGGAAAAAAATGGAATATGCGGTGAAACGAAAGCTCGGCCGCTGGATCAAAAAAGGAACGGACGTGCCCGCCAACAGTCCCATTCCCATCGAAAACAACGCCGCCGAGGGTTACATCGCGTATGAAGGCGTGCCGCCCAGCCCCTTCCCGGAGTATTATTACCTCTACCCGATCCCTTCCAACCAAAGGGTGCTCAACGACAATCTCGATCAAAACCCGTACTGGGAATAAGCGATTTTTCACAAAGCCGGCTTTCCCTGCGGATAAGCCGGCCTTTTTTATATTTTTAATCCATGAAAAAGCACTGGTTACTCGCGGGGATGATGCTGCTCTCATCCGCCTGCATGGCGCAAAAAAAGCCGAATATCGTATTTATCATGGCGGACGACCTGGGCCTCGGCGACCTCGGCTGCTACGGTCAGCAAAAGATCAAAACGCCGAATATCGACCAGCTTGCCGCACAGGGCATGCGTTTCACCTCCTTTTACTGCGGCACTTCCGTGTGCGCGCCTTCCCGTTCCTCGCTGATGACGGGCCAGCACACCGGTCATACCTACATCCGCGGCAACAAGGAAATAAAGCCTGAAGGGCAGGAACCGCTGGCCGATTCCGTGCAAACGCTCGCCCAGCTGCTGAAACAGGCGGGTTATACCACCGGCGCGTTCGGCAAATGGGGCCTCGGCATGGTAGGCACCACCGGCGCCCCCGACCGCAAAGGTTTTGACAAATTCTTCGGGTACAACTGCCAGCGCCAGAGCCACCGCTATTATCCCACGCATCTCTGGAATAACGATGAGAAAATAATGCTGGACGGCAACGATCTCGCGCATAAAGCCACCTATGCCCCCGAGCTCATACAGGAGCAGGCTTTGGCGTTCATCGATGAAAACAGGGACAAACCTTTCTTCCTCTTCATCCCCACCATTCTGCCGCATGCGGAGCTGGCCGGGCCGGATGACCGTTTTTATAAAATGTACGAGAACGCGTTCGAGGAAACGCCGCATAAAGGGCAGGACTACGGCCCCAACGCCGCCATTGGCGGTTACCAGTCCGTAGAAAAGCCCCGCGCCACTTTCGCCGCCATGGTGAGCCGTATGGACGCGCAGGTGGGCGAAGTGATGGCACGGCTAAAAAAATACGGCCTCCTCGAAAACACGATCGTTATTTTCACCAGCGACAACGGCCCTCACCGCGAAGGCGGCGCCGATCCTGAATTTTTCAACAGCTCCGCCGGTTTGCGCGGCATCAAGCGCGACCTGTACGAAGGCGGTGTAAGAACTTCGTTCATCGTGCAATGGAAAGGCAAGGTGAAAGCCGGTTCCACTTCCAGCTTCATCGGCGCTTTCTGGGACGTGCTGCCCACGCTCACGGAAGTTGCAAAAGCACCCGAAGCGCGGTATACGGACGGTATTTCCTTCCTGCCGACGTTGCTGGGCAAAGGCAAACAAAAACAGCACGATTATCTCTACTGGGAATTTCATGAAGGCGGCGGCAGGCAGGCCGTTCGCGCCGGCAAATGGAAAGCCGTGCGGCTTAAAATGAAAGGCAATCCCGACGCGCCGGTCGAGCTGTACGATCTTTCGATAGACCCGGAAGAGCAGCATAACGTAGCGGCTGAAAATCCCGCCGTTGTGAAGCAGATGGCGCAGCGCATGCGGGAAGCGCACGTGGAATCACCGATATTCCCGCTGCTGAGCGCGCGTAAATAACGGTTACGAATAAACGAAAATAAGAACGGTGTGCCAGGACTGGCGCACCGTTTTCTTTTTTCGTTATGCTTATAGTAGGTCTAACTTTTTTGCAGGTCTTCGAGGACCTCGAGATCGGCGGTGGTTACTTTTACCACTTTGTAACCGGTCGCGTTTTCCAGCGTAACGATGTACGTTTTTTGGCCGAGGGCCTGAAATTCGCGCACCAGCCTGATCTGCTCGTCCGGGCAGTGTTTCATCAGTTTCGTGATGGCGTACAGCGGCAGGTCGGCGTCGGAAATATAGCGGGACGTAGCCAGCAGGTCGCCCTGCCTGTCGTAGTGGCTGGTTATTTTTTGTCCGGACAGCGCGCCGGCAACATTGTGTTTTTTGTTGTTGGCGATGGCGCAAATGGAGATCATGGTGATGGCGAGAAGGAGAGTGATCGTTTTCATATTAGTAAGTTTTTGGTGTTTTTTGTTTGATGACCCAAAGGTATGAACGGCGTGAAAGCAAGAAAAACGAATAGTTATCAGCGGATGAGCGGTAAGTTGAAATGAAAAAAGTGTCCGGTTTTGTACAGATCGGACACGGGGGTGTTTCCGGCGGAAAAGCCTTGTGGCGGGAGGTTCCGGCGATATCTGAAAGAGAAATGCCGGGCCATCGCGGCAAAAAGCGGCGGGAACCGCATACGGGCTGATTGGTTTTGCGCCGACGGCGGTTTTTAAAAGCGGACGTTTTTTCTCAAAAGCGGACAGTTGGAGAGACCTTATACCGCTTAAATACATCAGCTGCGCAACGAATATAACTTCGCCTTACGGCAGCGCAAAAGCCACGTAACTATCACCGGACGGCACATTGAGCTTGCCGCCGCCGCAGGCGATCACCACGTATTGTTTCCCGTTGGCGCGGTACACCGCGGGCGTTGCGAAGCCGGAAGCGGGCAAAGCGGCTTCCCACAGCAGCCGGCCGTCGCGTTTGTTGAACGCGCGGATCTTCGCGTCTTTTGTGGCGGCGATGAACACGAGGCCGCCGGCCGTCACCACCGGCGCGCCGTAGTTTTCGGTACCCGTTCTGATGCCGCGGCCTTTGAACGCGGGATCCTCTCCCAGCGTGTCTTTCCACACGAATTTACCCGTGTTCAGATCGATGGCGGTAAGCGTGCCCCAGGGCGGGCTGTTCGCCGGCAGGCCTTCCCTGCTCAGGAATTTATTGTAGCCGGTCATGGTGTAAGGCTGGCTGCGGAAGCTGTCCGGCCGCTGCTGCGGGCCGTTGTACGCGAGCGACCGCTGTTCTTTAAGATCGAGTATGAACGCCGCCAGCGCGTTTTTCTCCTCGGGCTGCAGGCTGTTGAAGGCGGGCATCATGCGCCTGCCGGTGCCAAGCAATTGTAAGAACTGTTCCCGGTTGAAACGCTCATGCGCGTTGAGCAATGAAGGATATGCGCCGCCGCCTTCCAGTTCCGGGCCGTGGCAGCTCATACAGTTCGCGCGGTAAATACGTTTGCCGGCCTGCAGGCGGGTTTCTTTCATGGAAATCTTGGCGGTAGCGTCCACCACCTGCAATATCCAGGGCATTTCGCTGGCGTTCACGTATAATATGCCGGTTTCGGGGTCAACGGCGGGGCCGCCCCATTCCGCGCCGCCGTCAAAGCCGGGAAACATGATCGTGCCTTCTTTTGACGGCGGTTCGAACATATGCGAATGCCGGTACGAGGCCCAGCGGCGTTTTACTTCCGCCAGCGAGGAATCGGGCAATAGATAATTGAGATCGGCTTCCGTGAGGGATTGCCGTACAAACGGCGCGGGCAGTAACGGATAGGGCTGCGTAGGCCATAGCTGCTCCCCCGCCAGCGGGCTCTGCGCGGGCACGGGGCGCTCTTCCACGGGGAAAAGCGGCTGGCCGGTAAGCCTGTCCAGCAGGAACACAAAACCGGTTTTGGTCACCTGTGCCACGGCCTCCTTCTTTTTACCATTATGCGTTACGGTCCGCAAGTCGGGCGGGGCGGGAAGATCGCGGTCCCATACGTCGTGGTGCACGCTCTGGAAATGCCAGATGCGTTTGCCGGTGTTCGCGTCCAGCGCCAGCAGCGAATTGCCGTAGAGGTTGGCGCCTTTGCGCATGCCGCCGTAAAAGTCGAACGCTACGGAGCCGAGCGGCGCGTACAAGATCCCTTTCTCTTCGTCCAGGCTAAAACCCGCCCATGCATTGGCGCCCCCGAGATGCCGGTAGGCGGTGGTATCGTTCCAGCCCTCGTAACCCGGCTGCCCCGGCTGCGGGATGGTGTGGAAGATCCAGCGGAGCTTGCCGCTGCGCGCATCGTAACTGCGGATGTGCCCCGGCGCGGCATCGCTGTTCTCGGACACGCGCGAGCCGATAATGAGCTGGTCTTTATAAATGATGCCGGGCGAAGTGGTGTTCACATAGCGGTCCTTCGCGTCTTCGCCGAGATCGTTGTGCAGATCTATTCTCCCGCTGTCCCCAAAACTTTTCACCAGCTGCCCGTCAAGCGCGTTCACGGCATACAGGTGCGAGCCTGCAGTATAAAAAATACGTTGTTCTTTTTCGTCTTCCCAATACGTAACCCCGCGCAGGTTGTTGACGCCTTTTTTCCGCCCGCCGCTCCAGGGGTCGAACACCCATTTTTCCTGCCCCGTGGCCGCGTCCAGCGCGAACAGCTTCAGCTGCGGCGACACGCCGTACAACACGCCGTTCACCATCACCGGGTTGCATTGTATCTGCGAACGGCCCGCCGTATCGGCGTCGCCGGTGCGGTATTCCCAGGCCACCGCGAGCCGGCCGACATTCGCGGTATCTATCTGCCGTAACGGCGAATATTTCAATCCGTCCTTGGAACCATTGTAAACGGGCCATTGCCCAGCGGGACTTTCAGCATTGCGGCCGCAGGCAAGCAGCAGCAGGAGCGCGGCGAAGGGAATATAACGTGGCATGATCGCTTAAATTAACAAGAAACGGGTTAAATCGCGAATTCTTTTGACAATGCGCCGGGCTTAACAGGGAACGGAATTCTTAAAATTCCCCTAATTCTTCCCCATTAATGGCCGCATCGCGATAATTTTTTCTACATTAGCCGGATAAAATTTTCCGGGTTGATCAAATACGTTGCAGATATCATTTTTAACGGCAGGCTCCGCGTGATCGCGATGGCGGTGCTGTGCCTGGTATCCGGCGCATCGTACATCATGCCGGACCATATCTGCCCGGCGAACCTCAACGGGTCGCTGCTGTACGAAAACGAGAACCCGGAAGCCGCAAGAGTGCTGCCCGGCCCCGAAACGCCCGCGCGCAACAAACGCGTTTCCCAAAACACATTTTCCCGGACAGCGGCTATCGCTCTCCCCGCCCGCACCGGCGCGGCTTACCCGCTGCCTGCCTGCTGGGCGAAACCGGCTTATTACGACTTCCTCCACAGGTTCAGCCTGTTTTGATTTTTTCCCCGCTTCAACATTTTAATCGCCCCGCATGTTCTATACCCGGAACAGGCCGGCGCATTTTTATTTTTTGTACATTATAAAACCGATTCGCTGATGAAATGCCCGAATTGTAACGAAACGCTGCTCATGACGCAGCGGAACAACGTTGAGATCGACTATTGCCCCAACTGCCGCGGCATCTGGCTGGACAAAGGGGAGCTGGACAAACTGCTCGAATACGACGAAAAACGCGGCGGGAGCGAACATCGCCGCCACGACGACTACCGCGACCATCGCGGCCATTACGACGACCGCCACAAATACCCTAAAAAGAAAAAAGGGTTCCTGGGCGACTTTTTTGATTTCGATTAAAAATAAAACACCTGCATAATGGAATTTATCATTCCTGATTTTACCGATGCTTCCGTCTGGATCAGCCTGCTGACGCTCTGCTTCCTCGAAGTGGTGCTGGGCATCGACAACATTATCTTTATTTCCATCGTGGCCGGCAAACTGCCCGAAAACCAGCAGCGCAAAGCCCGCAACATCGGTTTGGGCCTCGCGATGGTATTCAGGGTGGCGCTGCTGTTGTGCATCAACTGGATCATCGGGCTGAAAGACCCGGTCGTGAATTTTAAATGGCTGAACGGGCTCGTGATACCGCTGAGCTGGAAAGACATCATCCTGCTGGCGGGCGGCCTGTTCCTGATCGTGAAAAGCACGCTGGAGATACACCACAAGCTGCAGTCCGGCGGGCATGACGGGCCAAAGAGCACCCGCGCCGCGCATAGTCTTGGCGCCGTGCTGATACAGATCGTGCTGGTAGACGCCGTGTTTTCCTTTGACTCCATCCTTACGGCCGTGGGTCTGGTGGAAAACGTGCTGGTGATGATCATCGCGGTGATCGTATCCATCATCATCATGATGCTGTTCTCAGGCCCGGTCACGAAGGTCATCAACAAGCAGCCCACGCTGCAGATGCTGGCCCTCACCTTCCTGATCGTGATCGGCGTGGTGCTGATCGCCAGCGGTTTCCACCAGGAGATCAGCAAGAGCATCATTTATTCCTGCCTCGGCTTCTCGCTGATCGTGGAAATGCTGAACATCCGGCTGCGCGGGAAACATGCCAAAAACATCGAGCTGAACGCTTCGAAAGAATTGCCGTAATGGCGTATATGAAAACAGGGCAGCCGTTATGACTGCCCTGTTCTTTTTTCCTTGCGGAAACTTCCCTCAAAAATCAATGATCGCCTTGATCACATTCGCCTCCGGCGCATACAACCCCGTAAACTCCGTTGCAAGGTCTTCAAATTTTATCCGGTGGGAAATATATCCTTCCGTCGGGATAAGCCCGGCTTTGAACAATTGTATCACTTTGCTGAAATCCTTTGCCTGCGCGGAACGGCTGGCTTTTAAAGTAATTTCTTTCCGGTGGAAGACCGGGTCGTGGAACACAACGTCCCCCACGAACAGCCCCACATACACGATCGTACCGCCCGCAGCCGCAAACTCGAAACAACGTTCCATCGAGGCCTTGCTGCCGGTAGCGTCGAACACTACGGTGGGCAGCTCGCCGTCAAAGGCCGCGCGAAGATCTTCCGTGACCGTATCCTTCAGCAAAACCGCCGTCAATTCAGGAAACAACTTTTTCGCAAAATGCAGCCGGTGCTCATTGACGTCCAGCGCCGCGATCTTCACGCCCTTCAGCCGCGCCAGCGCGATCACCGCCATGCCGATAGGGCCTGCGCCGATCACCAGCACGGTATCGTCGTGCTGCATTTCCGCGCGTTCCACCGCGTGACAGCCGATAGCAAAAGGTTCTATCAGCGCCACCTGGTCGGGATGCATGCCGTTGACCACATGCAGGTTGGCGGCGGGGTAACGGATAAATTCCTGCATGGCGCCGTCCTCATGCACCCCCAGCACCGTCACCTGGCTGCCGCAATTGGTTTTCCCTCTTTTCACCGCCTGGTCGCTCACCGGGTTGCGGTACGGCTCGATGGACACGAGGTCGCCCGCTTTTACGTTCGAAATATTTTGCCCGACCGCCACCACTTCCGCCGCCACTTCATGCCCCAGGATGCGGGGGTAAGTAAAAAAAGGCTGGCGGCCTTTGTATGCGTGCAGGTCGGTGCCGCAAACGGATACATGTTTGATGCGGAGCAGGGCCTCGCCTTCTGAAGGCTGCCCCGGATGCGGCTTTTCAGCCCAGTTAAATTCGCCGGGCTGCCGGAGGACGAGTGCTTTCATGCATTGAGTTTAAGATTTGAGGGAATAAAGATAGCCGCTATTTATCCTTTCTAAAACTCCTTCAACATGATCTTCCTGTACTCCACCTTCATCGGCGGCCCCACGTGCACCTGCATGCCCAGCAGGCCTTTCGCGCGGCCGTAGCGGGTGTCGTTGTCCGTTACGTCGCTCATCAGCACGCCGTTGATGTAGTGCTGCAGGCGGTTGCCTTTTGCCACGATGCGGCAGGTGTTCCAATCCTGCTGTTTGATGAGTGTCTGCAGCGAATCGCTGCTACCGAGGGAACCTGTTACCTGCGCAAGCGTCCAGGCATTGCCTTTGCCACCTTCCTGGAGAGTTTTGTCGGTAGGTGGAATGGTTACCTGCTGACCGCGGTAGGCCAGCGTGGTGCGGCCGCGTTCTTCGTAGTTCTGCCCGGTGAACTGGTTGCCGAAATCGATGTCTGCCTGGTAGCCGGTGAGGGCGTGGGGCACTCCTTCGAATTTTGCGCTGCGGTAATTGATGCCGCTGTTGCCGCTTTGCGTGATCCTGAATTCGAGCGTCAGCTCAAAGTCGCCGGGCTGGCCGCCCTGCCATACGATGAAGCTGTTGGATTTTAATTTTTTGTCCGGCGTGATCTCCCCTACCAGGTTGCCGTTCTCCACACGCCAGTAATTGGTGTCGCCTTCCCATCCGTTGAGGGTTTTGCCGTCGAAGATACTTTGTGCGAGTTGGGCCTGGCCGCTCGCGCAGCCTGTTTGCAGCAGGGTGGCGGAGGCGATGAAAAGGCCGAGCACTGATTGTTTCAGCATAAGCGGGATTTAGATGGTTAATGCTTTGGGTACGTCTTTCCAGGCGCCGGCCGCTGCGGAATCGAGCACCGCCTGGCATACCGCCTGTGTTTCATATGCTTCCCGGAAAGTGGGCGAACAGGGTTCTCCCGTTTCCAGGCTGCGCAAAAAGTCGGCCACCTGGTGCACGAACGAATGTTCGTAACCGATGCCGAGGCCGGGCACCCACCATTTGTCCATATATGGCTGCTCGCCGTCGGTAACATGGATGGAGCGCCAGCCGCGCAGGTTGGATTCGTCGCGGTTGTCGAAATATTCGAGCCGGTTCAGGTCGTGCAGGTCCCAGCGGATCGAGGCATTCTCGCCGTTGATCTCGAAGGTGTACAATGCTTTGTGACCGCGCGCGTAGCGGGTGGACTCGAACAGGCCGAGCGAGCCGTTCTCGAAGCGGCAAAGGAATGCGCAGGCGTCGTCGATCTTCACTTCTTCCACTTTGCCGGTGAGCTGGTGCATCCTTTCTTTTACAAAAGTTTCCGTCATGGCGGTTACGTTGCTGATGCTGCCGTTGAGCCAGAGCGCCGTATCGATGCAATGGGAAAGCAGGTCGCCGGTAACGCCGGAACCCGCCACGGCGGCGTCCATACGCCAGAGGCCCGCGCCGCCCTGGGGCAGCTGCGCGTTGATGGTCCAGTCCTGCAGGAAGTTGGCCCTGAAATGAAAGATGCGCCCCAGCTTGCCGGAATCGATGATCTGCTTCGCCAGCGTTACCGCGGGAAGCCGGCGGTAGTTGTACCATACGGTGTTGGCTACGCCCGCTTTTTCAACGGCTTCTACCATCTTGCGCGATTCTTCCAGCGTGCGCGCCAGCGGCTTTTCGCAAAGCACCATTTTGCCTTTTGCGGCGGCGGCGATGGCGATCTCCGCATGCGTGTCGTTGGGCGTGCAAATGTCCACCGCGTCGATGCTGTCGTCTTCAATGATCTTTTTCCAGTCGGTTACATAACCGGCATAGCCCCACTGTTCGGCGAAGGCCTTTGCTTTGTCGCCGCTGCGCGCGCACACGGTGCGCAGCACGGGCTTGTATTGCAGTTCGGGGAAAAAGTTGCGGATGCGCTGGTAGCCGTTGGAATGCGTCCGGCCCATAAAGCCGCACCCGATGAGTCCTATGTTCAGTGTTTTCTGCTGCGTCATGGTGTGTAATGATTTATGTTTTTCAGGCTTCGTGCCATCCGTGCTGGCTGCGCACTTTGATCATCGCGGCCAGGATGTTGTTCCAGGTGGCCTGCTGCGTCATTTTTTCGTTGGGGAACATGCAGCCGTCCCAGCAGATGTGCCGGAATGCTTTGGTCAGTTCTCCCTTTTCATCGCGCAGCCAGAAACCCGCGTCGGAAGCGATGTCCAGCTTGCCGTTGGGATCGTTGGCGAGACAGTGGCGGCCGGTTTTGTCGTGCGAGCCGGTGCCGTGCACGGTGCCGTCGTTCTGCGCCACGTGGAAGTCGATCGTCCAGGGGCGAAGGGCGGCGGTGAGCTTTTTCAGTCCTTCCTGCAATGCGGCGCGGTTGCTCCATTCGAAGTCCGCGGGCAGTATGCGGTGCTCGGGCGCATTATAGCCCATGAGGTACAACAGGGTATGCGCCATGTCCGCCTGGAAGCCGATGTTCGGCCGGTCGGTGGCTTCGAGCGTATCGATCATGGTCTTCCAGCTGTGCATGCCGCCCCAGCAAATCTCGCCTTCCGCGGCCAGCTTCTCGCCGTAATCCGCCGCCACGTCGCAGGCTTCGCGGAAGGTCTGCGCGATGAGCTTTGTATTGCCGGCGGGGTCTTTGGCCCATTCTTCGGGCGATGTGGCGGAGTCGATGCGCACCACGCCGTTCGGGCGTATGCCGATCTCGCGGAGTTTTTTCGCGATGTGGCACGACTTGCGTACCTGCTCCACGAAACGTTTCCGGTCGTCCGCGCTGCCCATGGCGGAACCGCCGTCCGGCGGCCAGATGGGCGCTACGAGGCTGCCGATCTCAAGACCATAGCCGGCTACTTTGTCCGCAAGTTTTTTGATGCCGTCGTCGCTGCTGTTTACGTCGAAGTGGGGGTTGAACAAACCGATGTCCACCCCGTCGAACTTCACCCCGTCCACTTCGGCGGCGGCGGTCATTTTCAGCATATCGTCAAAAGCGATCACCGGTTCGGAACCTTCTCCTTTGCCCACAATGCCCGGCCAGGTGGCGTTGTGCAGTTTTGGAAAATTATTTTGTTGCATGGCAATGATTGTTTTATAACGTGAGAATTGATACGGTTACAGCTTCAGATCGGGATTTTCAGGCCCGAAATGTTTCAGCATCACGATGGGGTCGGTGGATGAATGATTGACGATCGTTACGCCTTCTTTCGCGGCTTTTTCGCTCACGAAATATTCGTCGTGGGTAAGCTGCCCGTAACGGATGAGCGCGGGCGTCTCGATGTCCCACACGCCCATTTTGCCGTGCCCCTGCATCATGATGAGGCCGTAGGCGGCGCTGTCTTTGATCATCACGGTGGCGCCCGGTTCGATGGTCAGCTCCTTGGCGCTGAAAGCGGCGGATTTGTAACAGATCCAGTTTTCCGTATAGCCTTTCCCGTTAGCGGCGGGTATGGGCGGCATAAAACGGTTGTGGTAAAGGTTCGGGTCTACGTTCAGGTCCCAGTCGATCACGTCGAGCAGGGCCTCGTAATCGCCGATGCTTTCCTTGGGCGTGCCGTTCCAGAGCAGCTCTTCGGGTATCACGGCATTGTTTACCAGCGACTGGTACATGGCAAACACGTCGGAGGCTTTTTGCGGCTCGTAGGTGCAAAGGCTGCCCGGCGCGTGCAGCAGTCCGGGAGGCACGTCCCAGCCGGTGCCGGGGCGCAGCAGGAAGGCCTGTGAAAGATCGGTGATCTTGTTATCGCCTTTGGTGAAATTGCGCAGGCATTCGCCGATCTGCTCGCGGGTGGTGCCCGGCGCGATGCCCATAAACGTGTATGGGAAATCGCCGCCGTGGTTGTTGAGCTGCGGCGGGAAATAATATGCTTCCGGCTTGCCCAGCTGCCCGATGAGCGCGGCTTTTTCGTCGTTGTGATGAATATGGTGCGGCAGGGGGCCGAGGTTGTCGAAGAATTTGGAATACATGGGCCAGGAGCCGTATTCGTCCCACAAACGTTTCCCGATCAGCTCGCCTTTCAGCTCGTCCACCGCGTCTTTGAGCAGGAACTGCTGCGTTTTTCCGCCGTCTTCAAAAACGATTTTGCTCAGGCCTTCGTGCTCGCCGGTGAGCGGGCCGTTCTTGGCGGGCGTGGTGCTGGACAGCCAGCGTTCGTCGATGCCGCCGCGTTCGCCGCCGAGCACGTAATAATCGTCAGGGTGCAGTTTGATCCTGCGGCCGGGCACGCAGAAAGAGCGCGGCACCCAGGTTGGCGCCAGGCGCAGGATGCCTTTGCCCTGCTCCAGGGCGCGGGCGGCTAAGCCAGTTTTTTCCATTACGGTCGTGTTAGTTTGATTATTCATCGTGGAATGTTTTTTTGATAATGTCCGCGTCTTCCAGCACTTCGATCTCCAGCTCGTACACGCGTGTTTCCCCAGGTTGTAAAAAGATCAGCGTACCGTTCTCCCTCGCCGCCGCCTGCCCTATCGGCGGATGCGTGCAAGGCTCCAGCCCGGTCACGTATTCGCCTGGGCCCCAATGCTGCCAGTTGGTG
The DNA here is from genome assembly GCA_966250725.1 of uncultured Chitinophaga sp. Classification (GTDB taxonomy): domain Bacteria; phylum Bacteroidota; class Bacteroidia; order Chitinophagales; family Chitinophagaceae; genus Chitinophaga. The sequence goes on along the minus strand of CBINIO010000032.1, from coordinate 702 downwards.
AAGCAGGGCAGCTGCGCTTTTTTGAAACGCACCGCCGCCGCCAGCCGCAGCTTCGGGTTATGCAGCCCGGCTATGCACCAGCCTTCGCTGTCCGCTTTCAGATCGATAAAGGCCGCCGCTTCTCCCGCGCCGGCATGTTCGGCCATCGGGGCGGGACAGGTCCTGAAATCGTTGCCTTTGTGAAAGACCGCCTTGCTGGCCTCGTCCCTCGGCGTCCATTCGCCGTTCCAGAGCAGCCGCGATCCTTCGTCCGCCAGCGGCCAGCCGAAGTTCATGTGATACATGAGCATATGCGGAGCGGGCGTATTGCCGCGGTTGGTGATCTCGTCCCTGATCTTTATAACGGGCACGCCTATACGTGCATCGATCGTTCTTTTCATTTCGAGGTATACGCCAAGCGCACGCGTTTCGCGCACGATGCCGCACAGCTGCATGTCCGGCCGGCCCGCGGCGGGGTCCGGCTGTATGACGGACACGAGCTCAGCGGCCGTGTTGCTGATGGGGCCGTGCAATCCGCGCTCGCCGTAGTCGTCGCTTTCAGGCCCGCCGATGTGCGTGAGGCCGCAGGTGGTAAGCAGCCCGCCGCCAAAGGTATGAAGCCACGAAAGCCCGCCGGCGGGGGCGGGCGCGGGCGCGGCATGACCGGTACAGCTTAGCCAGGCCAGGCCGTGCCGGTCATGAAATGCCTCTGCAATGTCCATG
>CBINIO010000031.1:0-16224 GCA_966250725.1 uncultured Chitinophaga sp. | reverse complement strand
TCCTGTATCTTGTGCATGCCGAGGATGGCGGATTGCGGGATGTTGATGATGGGCGTGCTCATCAGCGAACCGAACACGCCGCCGTTGGTGATGGTGAAGGTGCCGCCGGTCATTTCCTCCATGGTCAGCTTGCTGTCGCGGGCTTTGGTGGCGAGCTCCACCACTTTTTTCTCGATGTCCGCCATGCCGAGGCTTTCCGCGTTGCGGATCACCGGCACTACCAGCCCTTTCGGGGCGGACACGGCGATGGAAATGTCGCAGAAGTCGTGGTATACCAGCTCCTCACCATCGATGTACGCATTGACCGCGGGGAATTCCTGCAGCGCGAAACAAACGGCTTTGGTGAAAAAGCTCATGAAGCCGAGGTTCACGCCATGAGAGGTTTTGAAGGTCTCTTTGTATTTGGCGCGGATCGCCATGATGTTGGTCATGTCCACCTCGTTGAACGTGGTGAGCATGGCCGTGGTATTTTTTGCTTCCACCAGCCTGCGGCTAACGGTTTTGCGGAGGTTGCTCATTTTCTCGCGGCGCTCGTTGCGGCTGAACATTTCGTGGCCGATAGCGACACCGGGGTTTTCAAGCGCGGCCATCACATCGTCTTTCATGATCTTGCCATGCGCGCCGGTGCCTTTGATGGAGGCGGGGTCCACTTTTTTGTCGGCGATCACGGCTGCGGCCACGGGCGTAGCTTTCACGTCGTTGGGAATGGAAGTGACGGGCGCCTGCTGCGCCTGCGGGGCCGCTTTTGGAGCGGGGGCCGCGGCTGCCTGGGCGGGAGCGGCTTTGCCTGCGGGGCGGGTGGCGGAAGTATCTATCTGGCAGGCCACATCGCCGATGTTAAGGGTATCCCCTTCTTTGGCAACGGTCTTCAGCACGCCTGCTTCTTCGGCGTTCAGCTCGAAAGTGGCTTTTTCGGATTCCAGCTCGCAAAGCACTTCATCCCTTTCCACGTAATCGCCGGTTTGTTTCAGCCATTTGATGAGGGTTACCTCGCTGATGGATTCGCCGACGGTGGGAACTTTGATATCGATAGTGCCTTTGTTCACGGCGGGAGCTGCGGGTGCGGCCGCTTCTGTGGGAGCTGCCGCGGGAGCTTCTTCCTTCGCTGCGGGCGCTGCGGCCGCGGGAGCTTCAGGCTCCGCTGCTGCGGCGCCGTCGGTGTCGATGGTGCAGGCTACATCCCCGATGTTGAGGGTAGCGCCTTCTTCGGCCAGTATTTTCAAAACGCCGGGCTTTTCAGCATTGAGTTCGAAGGTGGCCTTCTCCGATTCCATTTCGCACAATACTTCGTCCTGCTTTACAATATCACCGTCTTTCTTCAGCCATTTTGCAATGGTCACCTCGCTGATGGATTCTCCTACCGTAGGAACTTTAATTTCGATTATCATGAGTATTACCCTCCCGTGAAAAGTAAATAGTTAAGAATTAAATATTAAAAGCCGTATCAATGATCTCCTGTTGTTCCTGCGTGTGCACTTTCGCGTAGCCGGTGGCCGTGGAGGCGCTCGGGTTGCGGCTGATCACGCCGTAGTTGAACTGTTTGAGGTTCATTTGCAGGAAGCTGGCGGCGCCCATGTTCAGCGGCTCTTCCTGCACCCAGAACCAGGTAGCGCCCTTGTATCGCTGCTGAATGGCTTCCAGCTGCGCTACCGGCAGCGGGTACAGCTGCTCGAGCCGTACGATGGCCACGTCTTTCCGGTCTTCCTTCATCTGTTTCTCGCTCAGGTCGAAATAGATCTTGCCGCTGCACAGCAATACTTTTTTCACGCGCGACGCGTCGGTGATGAACGGATCGTCCAGCACTTCCCTGAAACCGCCTTCGGTGAAATCGGCCACGGGGCTGTAGCTGCGCACGTGGCGCAGGTTGGCTTTGGGCGAGAAGTTGATCATCGGCTTGCGGAACGGCAGCGCCAGCTGGCGGCGCAATGCGTGGAAGAAACTTGCCGCGGTGGTGCAGTTGGTCACAAAGATATTGTACTCCGCGCACTGCTGCAGGAACCTTTCCAGGCGGGCGCTGGAGTGCTCGGGGCCCTGGCCTTCGTAACCGTGCGGCAGCAGCATAACGAGGCCGCTTTGTTTCTGCCATTTGGTTTCGGCGGAGGTAATGAACTGGTCAATGAGCGTTTGCCCGCCGTTCATGAAGTCGCCGAACTGCGCTTCCCAGATGGTGAGCGCGTAAGGGTTGGCGATGGAATAACCGTATTCAAAACCCAGCACGGCGAACTCGCTGAGCAGGGAGTTGTAGATCCTGAATTTGCCCTGTGTGTCGCCTACATTGCTGAGGCGGCTGTATTCCTCACCCGATTCCTCGTCGCGCAGCGCGGCATGGCGGTGGGAAAAGGTGCCCCGCTTCACGTCCTGCCCGCTGAGGCGCACGTCGCGGCCGTCTTTGAGGATGCTGGCGTAAGCAAGCAGCTCGCCGGACGACCAGTCGAGCAGGCCCTGTTCCGCGAACAGTTTTTGTTTGTCCTGCAGCAGCTTGTCTATTTTCTTCAGCGGTTTGAATCCCTGCGGAATGGCCATGATGGCGGTGAACAGCTGGTCGAGCTCGGTCTTTGAAATAGCGGTGGCCGGGGAGGTCACAAAATCTTCCGGCTTGCTTTTTCGCAGCTCTTTCCACCAGAGGTCGGGCGTTTGATATTTATAAGGCAGCGGGTGCTGTTTCACGTCGTCGAGCCTGGCCTGGAGGTCGGCCCAGAAGGCCTTTTCCATTTCGGTGGCCAGCGCGGCGTCCACATCGCCGTTGGCGATCAGCTGCTGGGACTAGATCTCGCGCGGGTTGGGATGTTTGTCGATGGCGGCGTAGAGCTTGGGCTGGGTGAACTTCGGGTCGTCCCCTTCGTTGTGCCCGTGCTTGCGGTAGCACACCATATCGATATAAATGTCGGAGTTGAATTCCTGGCGGTAACGGGTGGCGATCTCGGCTACTTTCACGGTAGCTTCCACATCGTCGCCGTTCACATGGAATACCGGCGCCTGTACGATGGAAGCCACGCTGGTGCAGTAGTCTGCGGAACGCGCGTCCTCGAAGTCGGTGGTGAACCCGATCTGGTTATTGATCACGAAGTGCATGGTGCCGCCGGTGTAGTAGCCTCTCAGCTTGCTCATCTGCGCCACTTCGTACACCACGCCCTGGCCCGCGATGGCCGCGTCGCCGTGGATGAGGATGGGAAGTATCTTGTCGTAGTCGCTGTTGTAGATCACGTCCGCCTTGGAGCGGGAGAAGCCGACCACTACGGGGTCCACCACTTCGAGGTGCGAAGGGTTGGGCGTGAGCTGTACATTTACTTCTTTGCCCGCCGGCGTTTGAATGCTGGCGCGGAAGCCGAGGTGATATTTTACGTCGCCGCTGCCCATGGTGGTATCGGGGATGGCGGTGCCTTCAAATTCGGAGAATATCTGTTCGTACGTTTTCCCCAGGATGTTGGCCAGCACATTGAGACGGCCGCGGTGCGCCATGCCGATCACGGCTTCCTGCACGCCGTATTCGGCGGCGGTGTTGATCATGGCGTCCAGCGCGGGAATGGTGGTTTCGCCGCCTTCGAGCGAGAAACGTTTCTGGCCGATGTATTTGGTGTGGAGGAACTTTTCGAACATCACGCCCTGGTTCAGCTTGGTCAGGATGCGTTTTTTCTGGTCCACGTTGAGCGGCTGGCGGAGGGTGGTCTCCATTTCTTTCTGGAGCCATTCGATGCGCGTGGCGTCGTTGATATAGGTGAATTCAAGCCCTACTTTGGAAGCGTATACGTCCTGCAGGTGCTTTACGATCTTTTCGAGGGGGGCTTTGCCGAGGCCGATCACCTGGCCGGCGAAAAATTCCGTTTTCAGGTCCGCGTCGGCCAGACCGAAAAATTTCAGGTCGAGATTGGGCTGGCGGTCTTTGCGTTCGCGGATGGGGTTGGTTTTGGCAACGAGGTGGCCTTTTTTGCGGTATGCCTGGATGAGGCGGTACACGCCCAGTTCCTTTACAAGCTGATCGCTGCTCACCGGTAGCGCGGAAGCGGCGCCTGCGTTACCGTTCACATTGCTTACCGCAAAATCAAAACCTTCAAAAAACTTGATCCATTCAGGATCCACGGAGGAAGCATCTGCGCGGTATTGCTGGTACAACGATTCAATATACGCCGGGTGCGAGTTGGTGACAAACGAAAAGTCCTTCATTTACAACGTATTTAAGCTTGGTCTTCGATTCTCTTTCCCTGGAACATTCCTGTCATGCCGAGGGATCGCGGAAATCTTGATTCTTTTGTCCTGAATAACCCAATCTGCGTTTTATAAACAATTTGAGTTAATCGGATTGCAAATATCGATAAAGATTTGGGATTTTCAGGCATTTGGCGTAGCTGTTTTATGATTTAACCCGTGGTTTCCCATGGATAATATGTTTATAATTTATTATCTTTGAAGCCGCTAAAATTTTGCCGCGGCAGGAAATACCTGCTTTTTATTTTTGTTTATAAAAAGATAAAACATACCTTTGCCGTCCGAAACTTGAAATTTATACAATGGCAAACCATAAAGCAACGAAAAAAGACGTACGTCAGAGCAGAAAGCGTAATGAGCGTAACCGTTACTACGGTAAAACCACCCGTAATGCCATACGGGACCTGAAGAAACTGACCGATAAAGCGGCAGCTTCCGAAAATTTACCCGAAGTGATCTCCATGATCGACAAACTGGCGAAACGTAACGTTATTCACAAAAACAAAGCGGCCAACCTGAAAAGCAAGCTCGCCAAGAAGGTGAACGCCCTCGCTTAATCAGCTGGTTATCAATATTGTTCGGCTCTTCCTTGCAAAAGGAAGGGCTTTTTTTATTTCCTTGAAACGCCCGTTCAAATTCTTACATTTATACCCTGAAATGCTGAAACAACAGCCGAAAATCATTGATTTACAACAATTTAAACCAAAATGACGAGAACCCTCCCGGTGACCCTCCTCCTGCTTTGCGCCGTTTTGTTCGTCCATGCCCAGGACCTTACCACCAAATACGAACGTACGGGCGCCAAACAGACCGTTACTTATCATGAATGCATCGATTACTGGGAAATGCTCGCAGGGCGGTTCCCGCAGCTTAAAATGATGGAAATCGGGCAAACGGACGCCGGGTATCCCCTTCACCTCGTCATTCTCTCCCAGGATAAGGATTTTGACTTCGCCAGCCTTAAAAAGAAAGACAAACGCGTGATCCTCATCAACAACGGCATCCATCCCGGCGAACCGGACGGGGTAGACGCTACCATGATGCTGTACCGCGATATCCTGCAGGGAAAAAAGAAACTCCCCGCCAACGTCGTGCTCGCCGCCATCCCGCTGTATAATATCGGGGGAGCCCTCAACCGGAGCGCTTTTTACCGGGTAGACCAGAACGGCCCCGAAGAATTCGGCTCCCGCGGAAACGGCCAGAACCTCGACCTCAACCGCGATTTCATCAAAGCCGATTCGCGCAACGCCCGCGCCTTCCACCAGATCTATCACCTTACCGACCCGGACGTGTTCATCGACAACCACGTAAGCAACGGCGCGGACTACCAGCACGTGATGACGCTGCTCACCACCCAGTACGGCAAAATGGGCGGCGTGATGGGCGCATTCCTGCACGACACTTTCGAACCGGAACTGTACCGCCTGATGAAGGAAAAAGGTTACGACCTGCTCCCCTACGTCAACCACTTCGGCCCCACGCCGGACAGCGGCTGGACGGCCTATTCCGACGGTCCCCGTTATTCCAGCGGCTACACCACGCTGTTCCACACTTTCGGCTTCGTGCCCGAAACACATATGCTCAAGCCCTACAAACGACGCGTGGAAGCGACATACGCCCTCATGGAATGTTTTATCCGCTTCACCAGCGAGCATAGCGCGAAGATCCGCGAGCTGCGCGAGCAAACGAAAACATCCGTAAAAACGCAGGAAAAATTTCCGCTCAGCTGGGCGCCCGATATGAATCAATACGAGCTTTACACTTTCAAAGGCTATACGGCAGGATACAAGCCCAGCAAGGTTTCCGGCCTGCCCCGCCTGTACTACGACCGTACGAAGCCCTATGAAAAAAAGATCAGGATATTCAACACCTTCCTCCCCGGCAATTTCGTGAGCAAACCCGAAGCCTACATCATCCCGCAGGGCTGGTGGGCCGTGATCGGGCTGCTGCAGAACAATAACGTGCGCATGCGCCGCTTCGCGCAGGACACGACCATCACCGTCGAAGCCTACCGCATAGAGGATTATAAAACGCCGCAGCGCCCTTACGAAAAACATTACCTGCACAACAGCGTGAAAGTGAGCGCCAGCAAACAAACCCTCAAATTCCTGAAAGGCGATTATTACATCCCGATGGACCAGCCCGCCAACCGCTATCTCATCGAAACGCTGGAACCCGCCGGCGGCGATTCGTTTTTCGCCTGGAACTTTTTTGACGCTATTCTCGGGCAGAAAGAAGGCTATTCCACTTATGTGTTCGAAGACACGGCGGCGGAGTACCTGCAAGAACACCCGGAAGCGCGCAAAGCGCTGGAAGAGCAGCGCGCAAAAGACAGCACCATGGCCAAAAGCGCGTCGGCGCAGCTGAATTATGTGTATCGTAATTCTCCGTGGAACGAACCGGGGTTTATGCGGTACCCGGTGTTCAGGGTGGTGAGGTGAGAAATAACAAGCGAGCAGGCAAAAGTTGCCCTTTAGGGAAACTTTTGTATATTTGTATTCATGGAATACAACTAAAGACTGCTACGGCTTATGAAGTATAGAACGGTTATTTTTTATAAGGACTACTTCGAACTCTTTTTTAAGAGGCAACGCGATAAGGTAAAAGAAAAAATAGGTTGGACATTAAACCTGATTGAAGAAGTTGAAAAAGTACCGGAAACGTATTTAAAACATCTTGAGAATACCGAAGGGCTTTATGAAGTCCGGGTGCAACAGGGTAATGATATTTTTCGGATCTTCTGTTTCTTCGACGAAGGCCAGTTAGTAGTGATAACATCCGGTTTCCAAAAGAAAACACAAAAGACCCCAAAGAAAGAAATTGACAGAGCAATAAAAATCAAAAAGGACTATGAAAAAGCCAAAGCACAATAATGTTACCACGCTCGACCAATTCAAGGATAAGCATTTTGGGAAAAGAGGAACTGCAAAACGTGAGAAATTTGAATCAGACTATGAAATGTTCAAAATTGGCGCGTTACTTCATGAAGCACGGGTAGCAAAAGGTCTGACACAGGAAGAGCTTGCAAACAAAGTGGGAAAAACCAAATCGTACATATCAAAAATCGAAAATGATGTGAAGGAAGTGAGGATCTCCACTTTGCGTGAAATTGTGGAAATCGGGCTGGGCATGAAGGTGCAGCTGTCCATCACCACCTGACAAATTTTCTCTGCAGTCCTTACCCTTCCTGCTTCCTCAATAACATAAACGTATGCTGCTCCCCATAAAACTGGTTATAGACCACGCAATTATTCGCGGGCCACAATTCCATCTCCTTCACTGCTGACCATAGCCCGAAAGCGCCGGCCGTATCGTATTCCCCGCAATAGGGTTTGAAGTAGAAAACTTTGGCGTCGGGGATGCGCTGCTCCACGCTGTCGTAAAAAGCGGCGTAGCGGCTGTCGCCGTTGCGGCCGGATACCAGCAGGTCGATCTCTTCGGGGGCGAGGTCGTGGGCGGAAAGAAAAGCCTGCAGCGCCTGCTGTACTTCTTCTGCAGAAGGTTTGTACAACATTTTGATGTCTTCGACGCAGATTGCCGTGGGTTGCGAAGTGAAGAGGAAAAAGGCCGCGCCTTCGCCGGCGATGGAGCCTTCGGTGCCGGAATCCAGCAGCTCCGCGGGTTGCGTCAGCTCGTTCTTCCAGTAGCCGATGCGGCTTTTGATATAAAAATGTTCGTCCGTTATTTCGTCGAAAGCGCCGGCCAGCACTTGTTCGGCTTTGCCTTCGGCGAGCAGCATCATACTGTCCAGCACGGCATGCTCGAAGGAAAAGCCGCGGTGCACGAAGGTGTTGTTGTAGCCGGTGCACTGCTGCTGCAGGGCTATCAGGCCGTTGACGGAATTATAGGTGGATTGGATAAATGGCGTAGGGTTCAGCGCGGTTTCGGCGTACTCGCGGATGTCGTGCAGGAACTTCTCGGTATCCTGCAGGCTGCCGCGGCCGGTGCCGGTGACGATAGCATCGGGCAATCTGGCGCTGCCGTTGCGAAGACATTGCAAAGCGGCGGCCAGTCCCATTTTGAGCACCCGGCTCATGCGGCGCAGGCTGTTAGGCGGAATAAAGCTGCTGTAATCCGGCTCTTTCACGCGCATCATGCTTTTGCCTTCCAGCGTAAGCAGGTGCGGTTCAAAATCGCCTGAAAAGCTCTCCTGCGGGGAGATGGCGGCACTACTCCGTATGTAACATTTAGCCTTCATATCTGCTGAATACCAGCGAGGCATTGTTCCCGCCAAAACCAAAGGAATTCGATAACACGTTTTGCACGGGATATCCTTCCAGCAGCTTTGTTTCGGGCGTGATGCCCAGCTCTTCCATTTTTTCTGAAAAATTAAGGTTCGGAAATATCATTTGCCGGTTGATGGCGAGCACGGAATAGATCGCTTCCACCGCGCCCGCGGCAGCCAGGGTATGACCGGTAAAAGGCTTGGTGGAACTGAATTTCGGCACGTTATTGCCAAAAAGCCTTTCCAGCGCTTTGCCTTCTGAAACGTCGTTGTTGAACGTGGCGGTGCCGTGCACGTTCACGTATTGCACATCGCCCGCCGTTCTGCCGCTCATGGCCAGCGCGCCGCGCATGGCTTCGTAAGCGCCGTCGCCTTCGGGTGAGGGAGCGGTGGGGTGGAACGCTTCGTTGGTGTTGCACCAGCCGGTAAGCTCCGCCATCACCCTCGCTTTGCGTGCGCGCACGAGCGACTCGCTTTCCAGCACCAGGTACGCCGCGCCTTCGCCGAGGTTCAGGCCGTTGCGCTGCTGGTCGAAGGGCCGGCAGAATTGTTTGTCCGTATTCTTGAGGGAATTAAAACCGTTGATGGTAAACCGCGTGAGGGCTTCCGTGCCGCCGCATACCGCACGCTGTACGAGTCCCTGCCGGATCAGCCTGGCTCCGTACATCAGCGCGTTGGCGGAAGAGGAACAGGCGGTGCTGATGGTGGTCACGTAGTCGCGGATGCCGGTTTCGTCCGCAATGCGCTGCGTGCAGTCCGCACAATCGAGCGTATCGATGTATTGCAGGAAGGTGCCTTCTTTTTCGGGATCGAGTATATCGAAATAAACTTTTTCCGTATCGCACATGCCGCCTACGGTGGAAGCGTTCACCAGCGCGGCGGGTATTTCGCGGGGATCGGCGATGCCGGCGGATTGCAGTGCCTCGCGTATCGCAACGAGACCCAGCAGCGTGGTTCGGGTAAATTCGGGGGAATTGGGCTTGCCTGCGAGCGCGCCCAGCTCGTCGGTGCTCAGCTTCACTTCTCCAACCGGCAGCACGTTCTTATGAATGGTATCGATGTAGCGGGTAAAACCGAGCCCGCTTTGCTGTGCGCGAAGACTACGGAAATTTTCCTCCACATTGTTGCCAATGGCTGATATCATACCGATACCGGTTATAAACACACGTTCGTCCATCCCGTTGATTTACTGCTTACGCCGCTTGTTTGCTTTTGATGAATTCGGCCATGGTCTGCACGCTCTGCAGGATCTTACGGCCTTCGCGGGGGTCTTCCACCTTGATGCGGTAATTCCTTTCGAGCAGCACCATCAGCTCGAGCGAGTCGATGCTGTCCAGGCCCAGCCCTTCGCCGAACAGCGGGGCATTGTCGTCGATATCCTCGGGTTTGGTGTCCTGCAGGTTAAGGGCTTCGATGATCTGCTGCTTCAGCTTCAATTTTAATTCTTCCATAATGTTGTAGGTTTTACGCTCATGGCGCATTTCCAGGGGAGTAAAATTAACTGTTTTAAGGTTGTTTTGAAAATGTTTGTTCTACCCGGCCCTGCGTTGTTCCACCACGGCGGCGATCGCCAGCATGACAACGCCGCACCCGATCAGCCTGGAAATATCGGGCCAAACGTAGCGGATGCTGCCGTTGCGCAGGTAAATATCGTTGATGGCGTCCAGCCCCCAGCTGAGCGGGCTCAGCCGGCCGATGTGCTGCATGGTGTCCGGCATTACTTCCAGCGGTATCCAGATGCCGCCTATAGCGCTCAGGATCACGATGGAAATGGCGCCGAAGTTCAGCGCCTGGTTGGGCGTTTTGAACAGGGTGCCGATCAGGATGCCGTATGCGGTGGCCGTTACGCCGATGCTGGCGGCGGTAAGAAAGCCGGCCGCATGATGCACGCCCATTTGCAGCCGCGGCAAACCGAGCAGCGGCAGCAGGTAAATGCCCACCAGCATCATGAGGTAAAACTGCGCTACGCAAATGCCGACAAAGAACAGCAGCTTCCCCGAAAGGATGGAGCCGTAATTGCCGGGAATGAGCTTCATCCGCACGAGGCTCCCGTCTTCCCGCTCGCGGATCATATTGCCGGCGATGGGTATCACGATAAAGAACATTGCAAAAATCGCCCATGCGGGCACGTTGTGCTGCACGGAATTGGAGATCACGTCTATCTGCCTGCCTTCGCCCACGCCGGTTTCTTTCAGCCCCACGGCTTTCAGTCGGATGGCGGGAAAGGTATCCTGCACGGCGGTGCTGTCGCGCTTGCGCAGCTGCAGCTGTATCCTTTCGAGCAGCAGGTCGGTCTGCACCTGTGTGAGAAAGTTGTCCAGCGCCTGCTGTATCGCGCTTTTGAACGCTTTTTTTGAAGCGGGATCGAAATACAATTGCACGGCCAGCGAATCGGAGGTTGCGGCTTTTACGGGCAGCTGCGAGGGCAGGCCCATGCGTTTGGAAATATCGTTGACGATCTTGTTCGCGTTGCTCACGATCTCTGCCGTGGCGCCTTTGGGGATGGTGATGCTGATCTTGTATTCGCCTTCGGCGATGAGCTGCTGCGCTTTTGCTTCGGTAAGGGGCTGCTGCCCAAGGGAATCGATAACGTTGAATTGCCCGCTGGCCCCCAGCCCTTCGCGGATGTAGCGACCCAGGCGGCCCTGGTCGTTGTCTACGGTCAGGATGTCGAACTTCACTTCCTGGTAATCTTTGAAAGGCGCGTCCTGTATGAGGGCCATGACGGTGATGAGCACCAGCGGCATTGCAAACAGCAGCGCCAGCCCGGCCTTGTCGCGCCTCAGCAGTAACCATTCCTTTCGTATCGTAGCTATGAGCCTTAACATGTTTTGTTTTTAATCCCGCACGGCATGTCCGGTATAGTGGAGGAACACGTCTTCGAGATGACGGCAGTCCGGCGCCTGGCCAATGAGCGCGGCAGGACTCCCCTGCACAACCAGCCTTCCTTCGTCCATGATCGCCACGTCGTCGCAGATCTGCTGCGCTTCTTCCAGCAGGTGCGAAGTATACAGCACGCTGTTGCCTTTCGCATTGTAGTCGCGCAGGAATTGCAGTATCATGCTGCGGCTTTGCACGTCCACGCCGGCGGTGGGCTCGTCCAGCACCAGCAGCTTCGGCTCATGCAAAATGCCCGCGATGATGTTGGCGCGCCGTTTCATGCCGCCGGAAAATTTACCCACCTCTTTGTGGGCGGCCTTTTCCAGCCCGAACGCTTCGAGGTGCGCCATCACTTTATCTTTGAGCGTTTTGCCTTTAAAACCGTACAGGTTCCCGAAATACACGAGGTTCTCGAACGCGGTAAGCTGCGGGAACAACGCGATCTGCTGCGGAACGATGCCCATCACGCGTTTGATCTGTTCGCGGCGGCCGGGCTCCTGCTGCAGGCCCAGCACCTGTACGCTGCCCGCATCGGCCTTCACCAGGCCGCAGATGATGGAAATGGTCGTGGTCTTGCCCGCGCCGTTCGGCCCCAGCAATCCAGCGATCTTTCCTTCCGCGAACGAGAACGACAATCCCTGCAGGCTGGGCGAAAGCGCGCCTGCGTAGGTTTTGTGCAGATCGGTCACGGCAATGCTGTTCATGCGTGCGGTCAGATTTTTATGGTGGACAAACGGCGGAATACTTTTTCTTCTTCATCGGCGATCCGCAGCAGCATGTCGCCAAGATCGGCGTACGACGTATTGTCCGCCGAACGCGCCTTGCACACCCTGCCCGCATTGAACGCGAAGTTACGCCAGAGATCACCGACGGCGGTCAGTTCCCTTCCCGCGGCTTTCAATTCATTGTTGTTCAGCAGCGTGCCCGCTTCCTGCAAAAAGGCGGCGTACATGAAGCGGAAACCCGCCCCGCCCGTGCCGATCTCTTCCTGCATACGGATGATGTTGCCGAGATAAAGCCCCGCACGGCGGTCGCCTACTTTGGCGGGATAGTCTTTTACTCTTCTGGCGAGAAAACGGATGCCCTTTACGCCGAACATCGGCATGGGGATCTTCAGCATATAATAACAGGCCTGTTTGATGCCCGCTTTGACAGGTTCCCTGAAATCCACTTCCTTCGGGACGCTCACCGGGTAGTACATTTTTCCTTTGGGAGCGGGAAAACCTTTGGCGAAGCGCGCCTGCACAAGGCTGTCGTGATCGATGGTGGTCACGGTGTCCATGATGGGATCGCTGACGAGGTATTCGCCGTTCTCCCTGCCGTACACCACGAGGTTGTGCGCGTTGAAATGAAAGCGGTACGAAGCGGGAAAATAAGGCAGATAATACACGCTGCTCTGCATGCCTACCGGGATGCCTTTGGCGATCACTTCGTCGAGCGCCTGCATGGCCTTACCCGGGCTGCCGAACGTGTGCGATTCCATTTTTACGCCCAGGCGCTTGCACACGCGGGAGAAGATGGCGCCCGGCCAGATGCGGTAAGTGGTGCCCGGCACGCCGTTCACTTTTACAAAAGGAAGATGCCCGAAAAAAATACCCGCCCCGATGCCGAAAGCCATGGGTTCGCTGATCTGCAAACCGTAGTGGCGGAACATGTTGGAGATGACGCCGCTTTCGCAGTGGGCGGTTTGTGTGTGACTGAATTGTGTCATTGTAGTTGTTTATTGGGGCCGCTGGAATGGCAGCAGCTCCCCCTTTTGCAGCGTTTCCGGGCTGATGCCGAAAATGGCGGCATACCGCGCGATCATGTCATCGCCGAGCTTTTTGAATACGCCCGGTTTCATATGCCTTTTCACCTGCCACTGGAATTTGCCCGCTTTCACGGCCAGCAGTGGAAGATCGAGCAGCGTTCTTTCCATGTAGTATGCAATGGGGCTTGCTTCGCCCGATTCCACCTTTACGCGCACTTCGGCCACCCGCCGCTCCACTTCTTCCCATGCCTGGCCCAGCGCCACGTTCTCCGGCTCCCAGCCTACGCTTGGCGCCGTCGTATAGTCGCCGGCGTTATCCACGGCATAGAACAGCTGTTTGAACGTACCATGATGCAGGTTGTTCCCATCCTGCGGAACTTCGTCTTTTTTCATGTTCGCGGTTTTAGAAGGGACTTATCATTGAAATGCAGCAGGCACCGGATCGAACGGACGCTGCTGCATAAAAAATAACGTGTGCGCGTGCCGGTTATACCACCGTGATGTGCGCGTAAGCGTAGGTGAAGCGGGCGCTTTCGGGCACCATCATCACGATGGTATCGCCTTTTTTCAGCCTGCCCTGGTTCAGCAGCTCTTCGAGCATGAAGTACGGCGAAGCGGTGCCTACGTTGCCTACGCGGGTAAGGTTGGTGAACCATTTTTCCTGCGGGATGTGCACGCCCAGCCTGGCGATCTCCTCGTCTATCCTGAAACGGAAATATTCGGACGAAAGGTGCGGCAGGAAGAAGGTGAGCTTGTCGATATCGATGTTGTGCTTCTCCACCATGTCTTTCCACATCTGCGCGCCGGAAGGTACGATGTTCTTGCCCAGCAGGCGCGTGTCCTGCTTGAAGGAGAAGACGCTGTTGGCGCCCCATTCGTCGGGCGTCATGTCCGTCCAGCCTTTGGTAGTGCCGTCGGGGTTCTTCACCGCGCCGGCGTACATGCAGGTGTCGAGATTATTGGCGTAGGAAGCGATCTCCACCCAGTCCACGCGAAGGCTCAGCCCTTCGGCATTGGGCTTGTCCTCGAACAGCGCGGCGCTGGCGCCGTCGGACAGCATCCAGCGGAGAAAGTCCTTTTCGAATGCGATGATGGGATTTTCCGCGAGGGACTTCAGGTTTTCGGTTTCGGGCTCGAATTTCCGGGAGAGCATCCAGGCGGAAAATTTTTCGGAGCCGGTGCTTACCGCGTTGCGGGTGTTGCCGCATTTCACGGACATAAAAGCGTATTTGAACGCCTGCATGCCTGCCGCGCATGCGCCGGTGGCGGCTATCAGCTCCACGGGCTGGCATTTCAGGATGCCGTGCACCATGGCGGCGTGGTTGGGCAGTAACTGGTCGGGCGAGGTGGTGCCGCAGGCCAGCAGCTCCATTTTGCTGATGGGGAGTTTTTCGTCGAACAGCTGGTCAACGGCGATGGCCGTCATCTCCGCATTGGTGTGCGTGCTTTTTCCTTCCTTATCCAGCGCGTAGTAACGGGTCGTGATCTTGTTATTACCCAGGATCATGGTTCTGGCCCTGGATGGCTTACCGTCCACCATTCCGAGGATGCTTTCCATTTCGTCATTCCCTACCGGCTCATTCGGCAAAAACTTGGAGAGCCTCGTAATATATACTTCTTTCATTAGTCAGTTATAGTTTATCTATTGGGTGCAACGTTTGCGGTTCTTTCAAATAGTTTAAACGGCCGTAAATATAGAATTTTGCAGGGATAAACAAATGACCATGACCTGCAGGCAGCGTTAAATTAACGGCAGCGTCGCAGATCCGTTCCCGTAAAATCTATGCAGCTCCCGCGTCTGCTTCGCGAAGCTGTATGCCTTTATAATAAGCCACATCGCGGTTCAGCTGTTTGCGGCGCAGCAGCAGCTTCAGCCACGAAGCCACCATCGTGAACGGCGACAGCACCGGGATGGCCAGCAGCAGTATCATCCGGTACATGCTCACGCGGCCCTGGCGGATACTTTCACCCGGACCGCCTTTTTTGCTGATATAATCCGCCCAGAAACGGAACGGCTTTACGCCCCTCATTTCCAGCACGATCAGCCCCGGGTTTATTTCAACGCTGTCAAGCGCCAGCAATTGCGCATGCAGCGTATCGAACCGTTTCTGCCGTACGGCTTCCAGTATGGGTTCGCCGAACTTCACGGAAGCCGCGATCTCTTTTTCCTGCACACCGGCCGGGGGGAAGATGAAAAACGCGTCCTTTTTCCCTTTGGTGGCCCAGCGCAGGATGGTGATGAGCGATACGAGGTTGGGGTTTTTATCCGCCAAAGCGATATGCCCCACAAGGTCCGCCCCCGCCTGGCGCAGGTAACGTTTTACTTTTTCCTGCGCGTTGATCCACATATTGCGGCAGCCCAGCAGCGTCACTACCGGCTTGCCTTTCAGCAGCCGCTTTCCTTCTTCGCTCTGCAAAAATGCGGCCACCGGTTGGGAAGGGCTGAGGAACCAGGGCTGGTAGGCCAGTAATACGAGGTCAAACTCCGCGTCGGGGGCCACTTTCAGCGGCATGATATGACGGGGCTTCGCCAGTACCGTTTCGGGCATGGCGTCAAAAAATTCCTGCTTCGACCAGGGGAATGGAAAAGGCTGAACAGGCGTCAGCTCTTCGTATACTATCTCGGCTTTGCCCTGCAGGGGCGCGGTCACATGATCGATTATCCTCCTCAGTTGGCCCGTCTGGGTAAAATACACCACTAATATCTTCGGTAGTTGACTCATATACAGGTATCGGAATTCCAATAAAAGCTGTAAACATACAAAAAATCCGGTATCCGTTAATCCTTCTTCTTGACCGTGCCAGAGCCGATCTTGCTGGTGGAAACGGCGGGATCTCCTTTATAATAAACGTTGCCGCTGCCGATGATATTGGCTTTCAGCTCGCGGCTCGCATGCAGGTCCACGTTGCCGCTGCCGGCGATGTTCACGTCGGCGGTCTCGGCCAGCAATGCGCCGGCGTCGCAATTGCCGCTGCCGGCCAGGCTGATGGTCACGTCGCGGGTTTCGCCTTTCAGCTCGATGTCGCCGCTGCCGGCCAGGTCCATCGATATTTCCGGCGCGTTGAACACGCCCTTTATATCGCCGCTGCCGGAGAGCCCGATATGCACCGGGGACGGCGGGTGAAAAATGCCGCTCAGCTCCACGTCGCCGGAGCCGGAAAGCTC
>CBINIO010000030.1:0-16242 GCA_966250725.1 uncultured Chitinophaga sp. | reverse complement strand
TCGGTCTCGCGCTCGTGCTGGGCATCCGCGACTACTTCGGGAAGATGGGCTTCAAACAGGCCATCCTAGGGTCTTCCGGCGGGATAGACAGCGCGGTGACGCTGGCCCTGGCCGTGGAGGCATTGGGGAAAGACAATGTGCGCGCCATCCTGATGCCCTCGCCTTATTCCACCGAACATTCCGTGGATGACGCGGTGGCGCTTTCGCGCAACCTGGAGAACCCTTACGACGTGATCCGCATCAACAACATCTACGAGAGTTTTCTCGATACGCTGGACCCTTTCTTTCACGGCCTGCCCTTCAACGTGGCCGAAGAGAACACCCAGAGCCGCATCCGCGGCAACCTGCTGATGGCGCTGAGCAACAAGTTTGGCTACATCCTGCTCAACACTTCCAACAAAAGCGAGTTGAGCACCGGCTACGGCACGCTGTATGGCGACATGGCCGGCGGCCTCTCCGTGCTGGGCGACGTGTACAAGATGCAGGTATACGCATTGGCCCGTTATATTAACCGCAGCAGGGAGATCATCCCCGTTCATATCATCGAAAAAGCGCCGTCCGCGGAGCTGCGGCCCAACCAGAAAGACAGCGACAGCCTGCCCGATTACGCCGTGCTGGACAGGATATTGTACCAGTACATCGAGCGCACGCAGGGGCCGAGGGAGATCGTCGGCCGCGGTTATGACGCAGCGCTGGTGGCCCGCACGCTGAAAATGGTGAACACCAACGAATACAAGCGCAACCAGTTCTGCCCCATCATCCGCGTATCGTCCAAAGCCTTTGGCGTAGGCCGCAGGGTGCCAATTGTAGGGAAATATTTGAGTTAAGCGCGGAGCCCGTTATCTTTGTCCAAATTCAAGAGCAATACATGTTACAGGTACAATTTATTCGTCAGAACAAGGAACTGGTACTGGAAAGGCTGGCTGTAAAGCATTTCAAAGAGCCCGGTATCGTGGATGAAGTGCTGGCGCTGGACGATCAGCGGAAAAAGCAAACATTCGATTATGACGAAACGCAAGCGAAAATAAATTCGGCCTCCAAAGAAATTGGAAAGCTGATGGCATCGGGAGACAAGGCTGCAGCAGAGGCGCGCAAACAAGAGGTCGGCATTCACAAACTGGCCCTGGACCCGATCGCAGATTCGCTTAGGAAAACAGAGGAAGACCTGTATAACGCGCTCGTGAAGCTGCCCAACCTGCCCGGCCCCAATGTGCCGCAGGGAAAAACGCCCGAAGACAACGTGGAAGTGCGCAGCGGCGGCGCCAAACCAGTGCTGGCGGAAGGTTCCGTACCGCACTGGGACCTCGCCAGAAAATACGACCTTATCGATTTCGAGCTGGGCAACAAGATCACAGGCAGCGGCTTCCCCGTTTACAAAAACAAGGGCGCCCGGCTGCAGCGCGCGCTGATCAGCTACTTCCTCGATTACAATACCGCGAACGGCTACACGGAAGTGCTGCCTCCCTATATGGTGAACAAAGACTCCGCCTTTGGTACCGGCCAGCTGCCGGACAAGGAAGGGCAGATGTATTATGTGAAAGATGATGAATTTTACCTCATCCCCACCGCGGAAGTGCCCGTTACCAACATCTACCGCGACGAGATACTCAAAGAAACGGAGCTGCCCGTGCGCTTGACCGCCTATACCCCCTGCTTCCGCCGTGAAGCCGGTTCATACGGCAAGGACGTGCGCGGCCTCAACCGTCTTCACCAGTTCGAAAAAGTGGAGCTGGTACAGCTGGTGCAGCCCGAACGGTCATACGCCGTGCTGGAAGAAATGGTAAAGCATGTGGAACAGCTTCTCGTTTCCCTCAACCTGCCTTACCGCATCCTCAACCTTTGCGGCGGCGACATGAGCTTTACCTCCGCGCAAACCTACGATTTCGAGGTATGGTCCGCCGCGCAGGAAAAATGGCTGGAAGTAAGCTCCGTCAGCAATTTTGAAAGCTACCAGACCAACCGCATGAAGATCCGTTACAAGGACGCCAACGGCAAAAACCAGCTGCTCCACTCGCTCAACGGCAGCTCCCTGGCTTTGCCCCGCATCGTGGCCTGCCTGCTGGAAAATAACCAGACGCCCGAAGGGATCGTGCTGCCGGAGGTATTGCGCAGCTATTTCGGCAGCGACCGGATCGCGTAGCAACGCATTGGAAGATTATTGCGTATTAAAATAAAGAAAGCGTACAGGCATGACTGTACGCTTTTCCTTTTTTTCCGTTAATTTGGTACAAGGTCTTAAAATGCAAATTATGAAAACACTAATCCAGTTATGCCTGATCGCTATGGTGCTGTATGGTTGCTCCGCCGGGCTCAATCCCAAGGACACCGCGGCCGTGGAAGCAGCTTTTTCCAAGTATGAGGATTCAAACGGCAAGGCCATTTTTAAGGAAAAATGCGCGCGCTGCCACCGTTACCGTCTCCCCGAAACGCGTACCGCCGAAAAATGGCCGGGGATCATAGACAGGATGGCAAAAAAAGCAAAGCTCAACGAAGACCAGAAAGCTGCGGTGCTTGCTTTTGTGACCGAACACGCAAAGGCGTCCTAGTTAATCCGGCAACGAATTTAAAATCAACGGCGGCCCCATGGCCGCTTTTTTTATATTTGTACATATGCGTCACTTCCTCCCGAACGGTCAGCAACTGGTGATCCGCCAGCCCGGCATTGCCGACGCGGCGGGCTGTCTGGCCTGTTTCCAGCAGTTTACGGGGGAAACGGATTTCCTGCTTTTTACCCGCGAGGAAGCGATGAAAATGGACCTGAAGGAAGAAGAAGCGTTTATCCGCTCCTACCTGGAACGCCCCGAGAACCTTTTGCTGGTGGCCGATGTGGAAGGCGAGATCGTGGGCATTTTCAGTCTTAACCGCAGCCGTTACAAAAAACAGTACCACATGGCGCTGATGGGCCTGGCCGTATTGCACAAATACTGGAACATGGGCATCGGGCGGCGCCTGCTTACCGCGGGCATCCGCTGGGCCGAGAACCATCCGCAGCTGACCACCATTCATTTTGAAGTGCTGGCTAATAACGAACGGGCCATCCAGCTATACCGCAATTTCAATTTCGTCGAACATGGCCGCATCCCGAAAGGCATCCGCCAGCCGAACGGCGAGTGGGTGGACCTGATCGTGATGTCCAAAAACCTGAAAACCTTATAAACCTATGCACCGCTACCAGGGCTTTTATTCCTACGATTCACCGGACAATGTGCAGGCCGCGGAAGTGGCGCTGAAAAAAGACAGGATCGAAATACATCTCAAAGACGCGCACGGCAACCCGCGCGTGGTGCACTGGTATTGGTATAACGTGCGGGAAGGAAAAAATACCGCCGGCGGCGTGGAGCTGCATCATACCGGTCTGCCGCAGCAGACGCTGCGCGTGGCTTCCACGGAATTTGCGGAGCTGGCGGAAAAAAGGCTGCAGAAAAATGGACGGTCGTTCCCCACCGCCGCCGCCGTGCTGATGACGGCCAGCGTGGTGATCGTGGGGCTGCTGGCTTTGGCGTACTTCTGGTTCATCCCGTTCCTTGCGGGCCGGCTGGCAAGCAACATGCCGGTGGAGTACGAAGTGAAGATAGGGGAAGAAGCTTACCGCTCGCTGATAAAGGAATACAAAGTGCTGCCGGAAAAAACGGAGCTGCTGAACACGTTTTTTCATCAGCTCGGCATTCAGACGGAATACCCGGTGCGGATCACGGTGGTGGAGGAAAAACAGGTGAACGCGTTTGCGGTGCCCGGCGGTCACATCGTGGTGTTCAGCGGCTTGCTCGGTAAAATGCGGCGGCCGGAAGAGCTGGCGGCGCTGCTGGCGCATGAATATTCGCATGTGGAGCTGCGGCATACCACCCGTTCGATGATGCAGTCGCTGGGCACGTATATGGCCGTGAGCCTCATTTTCGGCGATCTGACGGGCGTGGGGGCGGTATTGGTGGAAAATGCCAATTCATTAAAGAATCTTGAATATTCCCGCAGGCTCGAAAAAGAAGCGGACCTGAACGGGCTGCGGCTGCTGGAAGCGCGGCATATCAATCCTGAAGGGTTCATCTGGCTGTTTGGCACCTTGCAGCAAGAAGGCGGCGCCGCCGCGCCCGCGGAATGGCTGAGCAGTCACCCGGACATGAGCAACCGGATCGGCTATGTGAAAAAAGAAATGAAGCCCGCGCAGGAAAGCCCGCTGCCGGCCGCGATGCAGGCTGCGTGGAAACAAATCAAGGCGGATTATTGACACGCCCGTAAAAAATTCCGACATTTACGCGGGGAGGACATTATATGAACCGATACGACCGCCAGATCAGGCTTGCAGGGTTTGGCAACGAGAAGCAGGAACTATTGCGGAACGCCGCGGTACTGGTAGCAGGGGCCGGCGGGCTGGGCGTGCCGGTGCTGCAATACCTCACGGCAATGGGCGTTGGCCGTATCGGCATCGCGGAAGAAGATAAAGTATCCATCACCAACCTGCAGCGCCAGGTGCTGTACCAAACGGCGGACGAAGGCCGGCCCAAGCTCGCGATCGCCATCGAAAGGCTGCGGCAGCTGAACCCCGAAGTACGGTTCATTCCCCACGACACTTTTCTCAACACCACCAACGCGCTGGACATCATCGCGCAGTATGACGTGGTGATCGACTGCACCGATAACTTCGGCACAAGGTATCTTATCAACGACGCCTGTGTGATACTCGGCAAACCTTTCGTGTCCGGCGCCATTTACCAGTACGAAGGACAGGTAAGCGTATTCAACTACAAGGGCAGCGCCACTTACCGCTGCCTGTTTCCCGAGCCCGGCGACGCGCCCGATTGCAATGCGCTTGGCGTGCTGGGCATATTGCCCGGCATCGTCGGCTGCTACCAGGCCAGCGAGGCCGTAAAAGTGATCTGCGGTATCGGCGAACCGCTTGCCAACCAATTGCTCACCATCAACATCCTCGACAACACGCACCAGGTATTTTCTTTCCGGGCCGACCCGGCCAACCAGCGCATCGCCGGGCTGCAGGAATCTTACGGCGACCCCGCCTGCGACGCCGCGCTGATGCAATTCCTCACCGTGCGGGAATTGAGCCGCTGGCTGGAAGAAGGCCGCGATTTTCAACTGATAGACGTGCGTGAAAAAGAAGAGCTGGACATCTGCCAGATCGAAGGCGCGGTGCACATTCCCATGCGCCGGATAGACGCTTCCATCGACGGCCTGTCCAAAGAAACGCCCGTGGCCCTGATCTGCCATCACGGGATGCGCAGCAAAGCCGTGGCGGAACATCTTTTAAAGAACGGTTTCCAGCAGGTATACAACGTTACCGGCGGCATACACGCCTGGGCGGAGGAGATCGATCATTCGATGAACGTGTATTAGGGCGCATCTCTGGCAGGCCGGGGAAGAAGGTTCCCTTCCGGCGCCTCCGGAGACATGGTAGTTGCAACTCTTTGGTGGAATGAAAGCTGACCCCGCAACCTCCCGTGGAACGAATTTTGCGGATTTTTTACGAAAGGGCGTTGCATCGTTAAACTATGCCTTTAAATAGCCGTCTTAGATACTCAAAATTCAAGCATATGGCTGTTGTTCCCGAACAAATCCAATTACAGCACCTAGGCTGGAGGGCCGGTTTCGGCGCAAACCCCGCGGAAATCCGCGCATGGTCGAAAAAGCGGAGAAAGGAAGTGGTGCGCAAAGTAGTGCTTGGCCCTGATACCTCCCCCGAAACCATCAAGGTGGTCGACGAAACCGACCTGCCCGATTACCGCCGCCTGCGCAACATGGGCGCCGAAGAGCGCAAGGCCGTTCAAAAAATGAACGTCAACGGCATCAAAGACCTCAACGTATTATGGTCGCACGCCATGATCAACAGCCAGCATCCTTTGCAGGAAAAAATGGCGCTTTTCTGGCACGGGCACTTTGCCTGCCGCACGCAGAACGTGCTGTTCAACCAGCAATTGCTCCAGGTGGTCCGCCAGCACGGTCTCGGCAGTTTCGGCACGCTGCTCGCCGAAGTGTCCAAATCCCCGGCCATGCTCGCGTTTCTCAACAACCAGCAAAACCGGAAACAACGGCCCAACGAAAACTTCGCCCGCGAGGTGATGGAGCTTTTCACCATGGGCCGCGGCCATTACACGGAAAAAGACATCAAGGAAGCCGCGAGAGCCTTTACCGGCTGGGGTTACGACGGCATGGGCCAGTTCCGCTTCCGCAGGAACCTGCACGACGAAGGCAGTAAAACCGTGCTGGGCCAAACCGGCCGGTTCAACGGCGACGACATCATCAGGATCCTGCTGGAACAAAAACAGACCGCGCGTTATATCACCGCAAAGATCTGGCGGTACTTCGTGAACGAAAACGAGGACGACGAACGCATCGACCAGCTGGCCGCGAAGTTTTACCAATCCAATTACGACATCCGCGAGCTGATGCAGTCCATTTTTATGGCAGACTGGTTTTACGACGAGCAGCACATCGGCAGCCGCATCAAAAGCCCGGTGGAGCTGATCGTGGGCCTGCGCCGTTCCATTCCCATGCAGTTCGAGCAGGAAGAAGCCATGCTCGTGTTCCAGCGCGTAATGGGGCAAACCCTGTTCTATCCGCCCAACGTGGCCGGATGGCCGGGAGGCCGCAGCTGGATAGACAGCTCCAGCCTGATGTTCCGCATGCGCGTGCCGCAGATCATTTTGTATTCGCAGGAATTTAATATCCGGCCCAAAGAGATCACGCCCGAAATGGGCGAAGGCCAGAACTACAAAATGACGATGCAGGTAAACGAATTCCTGAAAAAACAATACGCGCGCAGGGTGAACGCAAACGTAGACTGGAAGCCGTTCATAGACAGCTTTGCCGACACGCCGCGCGAAAAGCTGGCGGACGACATCGCCGCTTCGCTGCTGCTGCGCAACAAAAGCATAGACCGACAGTTACTTGAAAAATATTCAGACAGCTCTTCCCGTGAGAATTACATCAAGACCGTAACGATCGATGTAATGAGCACACCGGAATACCAATTGTGTTAATCATAATCCAACGAATTATGCAGATCAACAGACGCCGGTTCTTACAGGTAGGTTCGCTCGCTTCGGCTAGTCTTATGCTGCCGAAATTCCTGAAAGCGATGGAGCAGGGGCAGCTGGTGCCCCCGGGCAATAAAGTGCTCGTGGTAGTGCAGCTTTCGGGCGGCAACGACGGCCTGAACACCGTGATCCCTTACCGTAACGATATTTATTACAAACTG
Organism: uncultured Chitinophaga sp.; assembly: GCA_966250725.1. Classification (GTDB taxonomy): domain Bacteria; phylum Bacteroidota; class Bacteroidia; order Chitinophagales; family Chitinophagaceae; genus Chitinophaga. The sequence continues at coordinate 9,038 of CBINIO010000030.1, read as the reverse complement.
CGCCCGCAGCTGGGCATCAAACGCGAGGCCGCGCTCGCCCTCAACGACGAGCTGGGCATACATCCCGCGCTTAAAAGCTTCAAAGCTCTTTATGACGACGGTTCGCTGGGCATTCTCAACAGCGTGGGCTATCCCAACCCCGACCGCTCGCACTTCCGCTCAATGGACATCTGGCAAAGCGCCAGCGACTCCCGCGATTACTGGGGCACGGGCTGGCTCGGCCGCTATCTCGACGCGCAATGCAAAGGCTGCGACAAGCCCACGCAGGCGCTGGAAATAGACGACACGCTCAGTCTCGCCCTCAAAGGAGACAACGTAAAAGGTCTCGCGCTCACCGATCCGAAACGGCTTTTCGGCGCCAGCAACGACAGGTACTTCAAAGAGCTGCTCGCCAAACAGCGGCACGACGACGAACATCACAACGTGGATTACCTCTACAAAACGATGGCCGAAACGATCTCGTCCGCGTCGTACATACAGCAGCAGTTCAAAACTTTCAAAAGCCGGGAACAATACCCGAACACGGAGCTGGGCCGGAATATGAAAACCATCGCCGAGCTGATCATGACGGACATCAATACCAGCGTGTATTATGTAAGCCACGGCAGCTTCGATACGCATGTGGGCCAGCAAAACCAGCAGCAGCGGCTGTTCACGCAGCTAAGCGACGCGCTGGGATCGTTCACCACCGACCTGAAAAAGAACCACCGCTTCCAGGACGTGCTGGTAATGACCTTTTCCGAATTCGGGCGCCGCGTGGGCCAGAACGCCAGCGGCGGTACTGACCATGGCACGGCCAACAACATGTTCCTGATCGGCGGCGGCCTTCAGCAGAAAGGCATCCTCAACGAGGGCCCCGACCTGGCCGACCTGAAGGACGGCGACCTGCAATACAAGGTGGATTTCAAGAACGTATATGCTACCCTGTTAAAAAAATGGCTCGGCGCGGACGACCAGGCGATCCTTCAGAAAGAGTATGAGCATTTGGGTTTTATCTAAGAAAAAGAGAAATAACTGCCGCACCGTAAAGGTGTGTAGGCAGGCGGTTGTTTTAGTATAGCCGTAACAGGAACATAAAATATAAATACCATATCCGAATAGCAGTAAACGCATCAAAAAAGCCGGCATCACGCTGGCTTTTTTGATATTAAATTATCACGGTTTTCCCAGGGGGAATGCAATGTTATTGATAGTTTATCGGCAACGGAATGTTATTACCGATTTTACCGCAGCCCTACTCCGCTACCAGCGCATGATCATACGCCGCCCTTGCGATCTGCGCAATCACTTTATCGCGCGTGGCCTCGTCGGCATGGGACATTGATACGAACACGGCCACCGCGAGCTGTTGCCCGTTTGGCAGCACGATAAAACCCACGTCGTTGGTAGCGGCGGCGAGCCCGTCCTTTATGCCTGAAGTGCCGGTTTTGTGCGCTACCCGCGCGTCTTTGGGCAGCAGCCCGCGGAGGCGGCCGGCGCCGGTGGTGGTGCCGTACATCACGTTCAGCAGGAAGTCGTTGCTGGTTTTGGACAGCGCGGTGCCTTTGTTCAGTAAGTCAAGCAGCTGCGTATAGGCGGAAGGGTGGCACCAGTTGGTGAACTGCACGTCCCAGGCGGCCGCCATTTTCTTTTCGCTCGCAACGATCTCGATACCGGTTACGCCGAGGCCATGAATAAAATCGTTCGCCACGGCTTCGCCGCCGATAAGGTCCAGCAGGATGTCGCAGGCGATGTTGTCGCTCACGGAGACCATCAGGCCGATGAGGCGGCTCAGCGGCACGTTCACATTCCCTTCGGGGATGGAATCGCGCAAGGGGCTGTAGGTTTTGTAATACCATTTTTCGTCTACGAACACGGGCTGGTCCAGCTGGAGCTTTCCTTCATCCACCTGTTTGAGCACGGCCATCGCGATGGGGAACTTGTATGTGCTTTGCATCGGGAAGCGCGCGGTGTCGTTAAGGGTAAGCGTATCCCGTGTGTCGAGATTGAGGATGGCTACGCCCACCTTGCCGTCCGTTTGGGTAACGATGCTGTCGATGGCGCTGCGCAGTGCGGTATTGTCGTCCGCAGCGGTTTGGGTGCTGTCGGCGTTCTGCCGGTTGCCCGCGGGGGAAGAACAGGCTGCCAGGGCGAGGCATGCCGCGGCGGCTAAACAGATCACTTTCATGGAAGCATGGGTTGAAGGCCGGCGTTAACGTTTTTTCGCCAGCCTGGTTTTACAACAATTTACGGCGCCTGCTGGTATTTCATTTTGAAATAACCGTCGGTGATGATACGCATCGAACCGTCGTCCATGCTCACCATCGCGCCGGAAAAATTCGCGCTGATCACGGAATCTTTCATATCCAGCACCTGCACGATGAGGCTGCCGTACAGCTCGTCCGCGGTGAGCAGCTCGAACGTTGGCTGCATTTCCATAGCGATGAGGTTGCCGGGCAGGGAATTGGTGTACAGGCCGGGTGTAAGCTGGGGGCCGGGGCCGGTGAGCTTGATATTGATCACGTCGCGGGTATAGGTATACCCGGTGATGAGCATTTCCGCCCGGTCGTTGGACGTGTCCGCATCGGTGGTGTTGCCGGGCGTGTAATACGCGCGGTTGGACTGTTCGGAAAGATTCACCTTCCCGTCCATTTTAAAAGAGATGAACCTGCGTTTGGGTTCCACGTCCGACAGTTCCTTGCCTTTACAGGCCGCCAGCATGGTACATGCGGCCATCACGGCTAAAAAGGAAGATTTTGCGGGCATAGGTATGATGATTTTATAGTTTACAGTTTGTCGATGGACACTTGTTTCTGCCGGCCGATGCGGTAGAGCGTGTAACCCATCAAGGCAAAGAAAAGCACGCCGAGCAACTGGTATCCGCCGTTGCCGAGGGCCGCCGAAAGACCATGTTCCAGGTTTATTCTGGCAAGACCTGCCGCCACGCCTTCGTTTACGGACAATACGGCTACGATCACACCAGCCACCGCGCCGCCTGCAACGAGGCCCGTTGCGAACAGGTTGCCTTTGCCGAGCTCTTCTTCTTCAGCGGAAAGCCGGATGCCGGAACGTTTTTGTTTCCAGTCTACCAGCCCGCGGATGGCGCCGCCGATAAAGATAGGCAAAGTAGTGGAAAGAGGCAGGTATGCGCCTACCGCGAATGACAAAGATTTAACGCCGCACAGCTCCAGCGTAACGGCGATGAACACGCCCACGAGCACGAACTGCCAGTCAAGGTTATAGGAGAGGATGCCTTTGATAAGCGTAGCCATCAGCGTGCCTTGCGGCGCGGGATACTCTTCCGTGCCGATGGCGTGCTGGATGCCCCTCGCCGCCATGTCGGAGGTGGGCGTGTCGAGCACATGCACCGTCCAGCCGATCACCAGCGACGATACGATGGCGCCGGCGAACAATGCGATCTGCTGGTTGCGCGGCGTGGCGCCCACGATATAACCCGATTTCAGGTCCTGCGAAGTAGCGCCGGCATTGGCCGCCGCGATGCAGATCATGCCGCCTACCACGAGAGCCATGGGTTCATAGGTTTTGCCCGTCCACCCGATGGCGATAAATATGAGACAGGTGCCCATGATGGTGGCGATGGTCATGCCGGAGATCGGGTTGTTGCTGCTGCCGATAAGGCCCACGATGCGGCTGCTCACGGTGACGAAGAACGCGCCGAAGATCACCACCAGCAAACCGATCAGCAGCTTGTTGGGAATGGAGCCGCCCGGCAGCTGCGGTAGAAAGGCCATCAGCAATACCAGCACGATGCTGCCGACGATCACGAATTTGAAGGATATGTCCTTTTCCGTTCTGGGCACTGCGCCGGTGCCGCCTTTTTCTTTGAGCGAGCCCATGCTGTCTTTGAAAGAGGAAACGATCGTGGGGATGGTTTTGAGCAGGGTGATGAAACCGCCTGCCGCTACGGCGCCCGCGCCGATCTGTTTTACATATGCCTGGTAAATGGCGGTGGAATAATCCGCGAAAGTACGGGTGGCGGGATCCCACAGGCCGCTGCCGCCCTTCGTATCGAGATTGGCCAGCAGCCCGAGCTTCACCAGCTGCGCGGCGATCACTTCACCGGGAATGAGGGAGGCCAGCAGGGGAATGAGGCAAAGCCATGCCAGCACGCCGCCCGCCACCAGCACGCCGGCGATGCGCGGGCCGATGATGTAGCCCACGCCGAGGTATTCGGGCGTAATGTCGCCGCTGAGCTTGGCGGAGGGGAATATCTTATTGGTCTGCCGCGTCATGTACGCAGGCGTTTCCGCGATCAGGTGAAATACTTTTTGCAGCATGGCATAGGCCAGTGCGAAACCCAGCCCGAGGAAAGCCGTTTTGGCGAATTCCCCGCCTTTCTCCCCCGCCTTCAACACGGAACCGCAAGCCGTGCCTTCAGGGTAGGGCAGCGTGTCGTGTTCCTTTACGATCAGCGAGCGCCGCAGCGGGATCATCATGAGCGTGCCGAGAATACCGCCAAAAATGGCCAGTATCAGGATGGTCATGTAATCGAAAAAGGAATCGCCGTTGCTGCCCGCGGACAGGAACAGGAACCCGGGAAGGGTGAACACCACGCCCGCGGCAATGGATTCGCCGGCGGAGCCGGTGGTCTGGATGATGTTATTTTCGAGAATGGTGGTTTTGAAGAATTTCCGCCCGAGCGTAATGGCGATCACGGCGATGGGAATGGAGGCGGATACGGTCAAACCCGCTTTGAGGGCCAGGTATACGGTGGCTGCGCCAAAGATGACGCCGGCAAGGCATCCCAGCAGGATGGACTTGAGCGTCAGCTCTTTCATTTTCACTTCCGGCGCTACAAAAGGTTTGAATTTGTTGTCTGACATACAGGTTGATATAAGGTAATAGCTGCTAAATATAAGTAAAAAGGAGCAGGGTGAGATCGCCTGCTCCTTTGAATATCCTGACAGTATCGCGTGGAAATAAACCTAGCGAACGCCGTGCATTTTCTTTTTCAGCAGCCCGGAGATCAGGAACAGCAGCACGGCCGCGGTGCCCGGAAGTATCACCATCACCATAAAGAACTCGTAGAGGTTATGGATGGAGAAGCCGAGGAAAGAGGGGTAATGGCTCGGAATGTTGAGCGATTTCAGCGTAGCCAGCTGTTCCGCCGTGGCCGTTACCGTTTTGTCCAGTATCGGCTGCAGGGCGATGCCTGCTTTTTCGGCCGCTTCGAATTTATCGCCGGTAGGCGGCAGCAGGGTGCCCAAAGTACCCGCCAGCGCATAGCCGGAAGCGTTGGACAGGAACCATACGCCCATCAGCAGCGAGGAGAAGCGGAGCGGGGCGAGCTTGGACACGAGGGACAAACCGATCGGTGAAAGGCATAATTCGCCCAGCGTATGAAAAAGGTACATCACGATCAGCCAGATCACGCCGAGTTTTTCGGCGGTGCCAAGGCCTTTTACCTGGAGGCCGATGATCAGCGAGCCGATTGCCAGCAAAGCCAGGCCCATGGATTGTTTTACGGGAGAGATCGGCTCCATGTTCCGCTTTTGGAGGAACATCCAGATGATGCTGACGGGTATGGCGAAAATGATGATGAAGAAAGAGTTGGCGTTCTGCACGAAGCTCGGCGGCATGTTCCAGCCAAAGAGCGTGCGGTCCGTCTGCCGGTCGGCGATGAAGGTGAGGGAAGAGCCCGCCTGCTCGAAACAGGCCCAGAAGAATATCACGAAGAAAGCCACAGCATAGATCACGAGAATGCGGTCGCGCTCTATTTTGGTGATGGATTTATCCGTGAGGATCAGCACTGCCAGGCTGATGCCCGCCGCGTAAATGAAGGGATAGATCCAGACCTTGATCGGGTTCTGCACGACAACGGTGCTGTCGATGCTGAGATAGTGAATGCCTACGAACAGCACCACCATCAATGCGAGCACGCCGGCAACGGCGCCGCCGGTGAATTTGGCCTTTTCGGCCTCCGCGCCGTGCGCGAGGTTGTTATTGAAGCTGGGTTTCGCGCCTACCGGTTTCCCATCGGGCGTTACCACGTATTTGTTTTTCAGAAAGTAGAACAGCACGGTGCCGAGCAGCATGGCAACGCCCGCGGCCAGGAAGCCCCATTTGAAGGCGGACACCACGCGGTATTCATTCGGTTCCCCGGCATTCACCACCACGTCGCCCAGCAGGGGGCAAATGGTCATGCCCAGCATGGCGCCCACGTTGATGCCCATGTAGAAGATGGTGAACGCGGAATCGAGCCGGTTATCGCCTTTCGGGTACAGCTGGCCCACCATGGAAGAGATATTGGGTTTGAAGAAGCCGTTACCGATGATGAGCACGAACAGGCCGGCCCACATCACGAGCTTGGCCGTACCGAGATCGCCGGCGTAAATAAAGGCGCTGAGGAACATCAACAACTGCCCGACGGACATCGTGAAGCCGCCCAGCAGGATGCAGTTGCGGTTGCCGAGATAACGGTCCGCGATATACCCGCCGAGCATCGGCGTAAGATAACAGAGCCCGAGAAAACCGCCGTAAATGATGGAAGAATCAGAATCGGAGAAAGCAAGCGCGTTGACCAGGAAAAGCGTGAGGATGGCCCTCATCCCGTAAAAGTTGAACCGCTCCCACATCTCGGTGGCAAAAAGAACACCCAGTCCCTTCGGATGGCCTTTTCGTACCGATGCCTCCGTCTCTAAAGCAACAGTTGTTGTATTCATAAATGGTTAGTTTTGAAAAAAAATTTACGGTTAAAAAAACAGGTTAAGGCAGGCAAGTTAAAGAAAATCAGATATCCACATGAAAAAACCGGTTTTTTTGACCGTACTTTGCAAAAATTTTCCGCGGGAACCGCAACAGGTTCCGCACCGGAGATTCCCCTCATTTTATTACGTTTCAATCCATTATGAACATTTTACTGTTAGGTAGCGGCGGCCGGGAACATGCCCTGGCCTGGAAAATGACACAAAGCCCGGCTTGCTCAAAGCTCTTCATTGCCCCCGGCAATGCAGGCACGGCGCAGCACGGCACCAATGTGAACATCGGCGTGAGCGACTTTGCCGCCATCCGCGCTTTTTGCCTGGACAATAACATTTCCATGGTGGTGCCCGGTTCGGAAGAGCCGCTGGTGAACGGCATCTACGATTATTTTAAAAACGACGAAGCCCTGCGGCACATCCCGGTGATAGGCCCTTCCACCGAAGGCGCCAAACTGGAGGGCAGCAAGGCGTTCGCCAAGGAGTTCATGCTCCGTCACAATATACCCACCGCGGCCTACCGCGAATTCAGCGCCGACAGTTTCGACGAAGGCGTGGCTTACCTGCGCCGGCATTCCCTGCCCATCGTGCTCAAGGCCGACGGCCTGGCCGCGGGCAAAGGCGTGGTGATCACTTCCGACCATGAAGAAGCGGTGAAAGAGTTCGGTGAAATGATCAACGCCGCCAAGTTTGGCGACGCGGGCCGCAAAGTGGTGATCGAACAGTTCCTGACCGGCATCGAATGCTCCGTGTTCGTGCTCACGGACGGCAAAAACTACCGCCTGCTGCCGGTCGCCAAGGATTACAAACGCATCGGCGAAGGCGACACCGGTCTCAACACCGGCGGCATGGGCGCCGTATCGCCCGTTCCTTTCGCGAACGAAGCGTTCATGAAACAGGTGGACGAACAGATCATCCGCCCCACGGTGGAAGGTCTTGCCAAAGAAAACATCGTTTACCAGGGCTTCATCTTTTTCGGCCTCATCAGCGTGAACGGCGCGCCGTTCGTGATCGAATACAACTGCCGCATGGGCGACCCGGAAACGGAAGTGGTGATGCCGCGCCTGCAGAACGACCTGGTGGAGCTGTTCGCGGCCGTGCCCGGGCAGCAGCTGGGGAACATCGAAGTGTTCGAAGACCCGAGAGCGGCCACCACCGTAATGCTCGTAAGCGGCGGCTATCCCGAGGCGTACGAAAAAGGCAGGGAGATCACCGGCATTCCGGCGCCGGGGAAAGACCAGCTGGTGTTCCACGCGGGCACCAAAGCGGAGGGAGATAAAGTGCTCACGAACGGCGGCAGGGTGCTGGCTATCACATCTTTGGCAAGCGATTTGCAGGTTGCGCTGGCGCACTCAAAACAGACTGCGGAGCGCATTGCGTTCGGGGGCAAGTACTACAGGCGGGACATTGGTTTCGAGTTCGTTAGTTAACGGCACTCGCAGGAGGTTAAGAGAGAGCTGAAATATGCATAAAGCATTTCTTTCATTTATTTCTGTATATCTGTTGAATAATCCAATAATTGTCTCGTATATTCGTTAGAATTATTCATTTTTGCATTCAAATATTTTTGACCGTATCAAAACATGGGCTTCTTTAACTTTTTAACTCAGGAGATTGCAATAGACCTTGGAACCGCCAACACGCTGATCATCCACAACGATTCGGTAGTGGTGGACGAACCTTCCATTGTAGCTATAGAACGCGCCAGTGGCAAGATCGTTGCCGTTGGCAAAAAGGCGATGATGATGCACGAGAAAACGCATGAATACCTGCGCACGATCCGTCCGCTGAAAGACGGTGTGATCGCGGACTTCAATGCGGCAGAGGGTATGCTCCGCGAGCTTATCAAAATGGTGTATCCCAAGAAGCCTTTGTTTGCCCCCAGCTGGAAAATGGTGATCTGCATCCCTTCCAGCATTACCGAGGTGGAAAAACGCGCGGTGCGCGACTCTGCCGAGCAGGCGGGCGCCAAGGAAGTATATCTTATTCATGAGCCGATGGCCGCGGCCCTCGGTATAGGCATAGACGTGGAAGAACCGGTCGGCAACATGATCATCGATATCGGCGGCGGTACCACCGGTATTTCCGTGATCGCGCTGGCGGGTATCGTGTGCGACCAGAGCATCCGCATCGCGGGCGACGAGTTTACGGCGGACATCATGGAAGCCCTCCGCCGTTACCACTCCCTGCTGATCGGCGAGCGCACCGCGGAACAGATCAAGATCGGCATCGGTTCAGCCCTGAAAGAGCTGGACAATCCGCCGGACGAGATCCCCGTGAACGGGCGCGACCTTGTGACCGGTATCCCCAAACAGATCATGGTCTCTTACCAGGAAATAG
>CBINIO010000029.1:0-16308 GCA_966250725.1 uncultured Chitinophaga sp. | reverse complement strand
CCGATGGGGGAAAAGATGAAACACATGATGATTTTGTAAAAAAGCATAAAAGAGGCAAGGGAATATATTGCAAAGTATCCAGGTTCACAAACTGATGATGTATATTTTACGATAGTCCCCGCGTAAACATATTTTAGTTCCCAAGAAGTACACGGAATGTTGTTAATTTTTATATTACAAGATGGTAATGATACGTTCACAATTCATACGCGATATAATTTCGCTGCTGCTTGATGATGACGATGAGTATATTTTAATAAGAAAGCAGGCAGATTGGATAACGGAAGAGAACTTTGAATATACAGGTCATGGGGTTTTTGTACACTTTAGACTTGAAGAACAAGGATTAAAATATAGGCTTGATATGAAGGATTTCAGGCTAGATGGAGTTTTAATAAAATCGGATGAAATTGATATTGCCGCAGAGACATCAATTCATGTATCTGATGGTTTGATAAATTACCTGGAGATATTTTCTTATGGTAAAATATATCCACATAAAGATCCTGATCATTATGTATTGGAGCAGCAATGGAAAAAGGGAGATAGTAATAAGACAATTATAAGATAATAATCAACTTGCATCGAACCATCGACTTTACAGGGCGCTATTTGAATGTAAAGCGAAAGCCTGAATATTATTTGCCCGGTTTTGACTTTTTGCGCAATGAATTCCCCCCAAATTCCTATCTGAATTGATTTCCAGAAACTGCACCGCTTCAAATCACCCAGCCCCAAAACTGCAAGTTTCAGCTACCGGAAAAACTCGCCATATGAATCAGTAATTTAGGTAGCCTTTCCAGTGATCGGTATACAAATGATCCCACCATTTTCCTGACCTTTAACAAAGTCAGTGTTATAGTCAGCGAAGACACCTGACGCTTTTCAGGCGCATTTCCGTAACAGGAAATGCGCTTCATTTTAGTTGCTGGAATTTCTGAACTCATTGGGCGTGCTGCCCACCCTTTGCTTGAACAACCGGCTAAAATGCTGCGGGTACTTAAATCCCAGTTCATACGCGACTTCGTTTACCGTTTTGCCCGGATCGAACAAACGCAGCTTTGCCGTTTCTATCAGCTTCGCCTGGATATAATCCTGGGCGGTTTGGCCGGATTCTTTTTTGAAAAGATCGCCGAGGTAATTGGTGGACAAATGCAGTTCCTGCGCGATGTATGATACGGTGGGAAGTCCCAGCTGATGGGGCAGGTCGGACTGGAAATAGTGATTCAGCAGCGTCTCGAATTTCTCGAGGATGCCACGGTTCACCGAATCGCGGGTGATGAACTGGCGGTCGTAAAATCGCTTGCAGTAATTGAGGAACAGCTCGATGTTGGAAACGATCAGCGCTTTGCTATGCTTGTCCACCGCATGTTCCAGTTCATATTTGATCTTGTTGAAACAATCGAACACGATCTGGCGTTCCCGCTCTGAAAGGTGCAGCGCCTCGTTCACTTCATAGCTGAAAAACGAATATTCGTGCATATGCCGGCCGAGCGGCGTGCCCAGCAGCAGATCCGCATGGAACACAAGCGCATGCCCCTGCGGCTGGTAGTATTCCCCGTTATTCTCCACGCCGATGAACTGACCCGGCGCGAGGAAGATCAGCGTGCCTTCCTGGTAATCGTAATATTGTTTGCCATAGCGAAGATCTCCGCAAACCACGTCTTTCAGAAAAATAGTATAAAACCCGTAGTTCATGCGGGCGAACTGGCGGGGCGCCGCCTTCGACAAGTCGATCACGCTCACCAGCGGATGCAGCGTTTCATGGTTGTTGAAGGCATTGTATTGACTGATCGTATCAAATCGCACTATTCCCATATGAATGATTTTACTACCCAAAGGTAGGGATATTGCCGGACCGGGCTGCCTGTATTGGCCGGGAACAGTGATTTTGGTAGAACAACAGGTAATCCGTATACGCTCCAGGCTATCATTTCGCCTGACCTTTGCATAAGATGCATTTACCCCTATAAAAAAACCGGTCAAACAAATTGTTTCCTTCTTTAAAAACATATCAAAATGAAATACAGGGATCTGGGGAATAGTGAATTAAAAGTATCGGCCATTGGCCTCGGGTGTATGGGCATGAGCTACGGATATGGCGAAGCGCCCGCAACGAACGAAATGATCCGGCTGATCCGGGCTGCGGTGGATATGGGCGTCACTTTTTTTGATACGGCGGAGGCATATGGGCCCTTTGCCAACGAAGAGCTGCTGGGCGAGGCGTTGGCGGACGTACGCCAGGAAGTTGTGATCGCCACGAAATTTGGTATTTATATGCAGGACGGCAGGCAGGTGCAGGACAGCCGGCCGGAAACGGCCCGCCGGGCCGTGGAGGGCTCCCTCAAACGGCTGCGTACAGATTATATCGACCTCTATTATCAGCACCGCGTCGATCCAACCGTGCCCATCGAAGATGTTGCCGGTGTGATGCAGGAGCTGATCCGGGAAGGGAAGATCAGGCATTGGGGACTTTCTGAAGCGGGGGTGCAAACCATTCGCCGCGCGCATGCGGTACAGCCGGTAGCGGCAGTTCAAAATGAATATTCCATGTGGTGGCGGCGCCCTGAAGAAGCGTTGATCCCTGCACTGGAAGAGCTGGGTATCGGTCTTGTGCCCTTCAGCCCGCTGGGCAAGGGCTTCCTCACCGGTACTTTCAGCAAAGACGCTAAATTCGGCAAGTCCGACTTCCGCAGCATCGTACCCCGCTTCACCTCCGAGGCGCTGGAAGCCAACCAGGTGCTGGTTGACCTCCTAAAACAGTTAGCGGGCAATAAGGGCATATCGCCGGGGCAGATCGCGTTGTCGTGGCTGCTGGCACAAAAGCCCTGGATCGTTCCCATTCCTGGTACCACCAAACGCCACCGGCTGGAAGAGAATACCGCCGCGGCAGACGTGGAACTGACGGCGGATGAACTGTCTGTCATCAATGCCGCCCTGGAACAGATAAGGATCGTAGGCGACCGCTACCCGGAAGAACTGGAGAAAAGAACAGGCCTGTAGCAGGATTCCTAACATGAATTATAACGAATGAAATCACTATTGATAACGGTCACTACGATCTGTATGCTGATGACGAATATTAACGCCCTAGGACAAACGGACAGCATCGCGTTGTCCCCGCAGCAAAAATACCTTGTCGCCGTCGCTGCCGTTACGGCCAAAGGCGATCTGGCTGCGTTGAAACCGCAACTGAATGCCGCGTTGGATGCAGGTTTGACCATCAATCAGCTCAAAGAGGCGATCGTTCACCTGTATGCGTATTGCGGATTTCCGCGCAGCATCCGCGGATTGCAAACCCTGATGGCGGTATTGGACGAACGCAAAGCGAAAGGGATCACGGACGAGCGCGGGCGGGAAGCCTCCCGGGTTAAGGATAAAAGAAGCAGATACGACCGTGGAAAAGCAATATTGGACAAACTTACCGGCGCGCCGCAGAACGGGCCGAAGACCGGTTATGCGGCTTTCTCCCCGGAAATTGAAGTGTTCCTGAAAGAGCACCTGTTCGCCGATCTTTTCGAGCGGGATGTGCTCACGCATGCCGAACGCGAGCTGGTGACCATTTCTGTTCTCACCAGCATTGGCGGCGTGGAGCCGATGCTCACGAGCCACCTGAATATCTGCCTGAACATCGGCATTACGCCCGGCCAGCTAAGGGATTTTGCAAGTACCGTTCGCTCCGCCGTTGGCGCGGATGCGCAGGCGATAGTAGAAAGCGTATTAAAAAATTAGTATGAAAAAATTATCAGTGATCATATCATCCGTGTTGTCAATAGCGGGTGTAAATGATGTAGTGGCACAATCTGCTCAAAAGGAACGGCTGCAAAACCCTTATACCCTGGTGTATGAAGGGGCCATCACCCGGAATGAAAAAGGGAAGGTAAACATCCACCCGGTGAAGTATAAACTGAATGGGATCGACATCGCTGCGAATGTTTATACGCCGGCAGATTACGATGCTTCGAAGAAATATCCGGCGGTAGTGATCGCACACCCCAACGGTGGCGTCAAAGAGCAGACCGCCGGTTTGTATGCGCAGCGCCTGGCGGAAGCGGGTTATATTACCATTGCCGCCGATGCGGCATACCAGGGAGCCAGCGGGGGAGAGCCCCGCCACACGGATAATCCCGCATACCGGACGGAAGATGTTCATGGCATGGCGGATTTTATTACGCAATACGCAGGGGTGGATGCAAACCGTTTAGGCGTTTTAGGTATTTGCGGCGGCGGCGGGTATTCGTTAAAAGCAGCGCAAACAGACAAACGGTTTAAGGCGGTAGCGACCCTGAGCATGTTTAATTCGGGTGAGGTACGGCGGAATGGCTTTCAAAATTCGCAATTGGCGACCATCCGGGAACGTTTGAAAAAAGCATCTGAAGCCCGTGCGCAGGAAGCCGCCGGTGGAAAAATAATCTATACGGGCGTGGCGAGCGTAACTGATGAGGAAATCGCTAAAACCCCGACTGATCTTTATCGTGAAGGATTCGTGTACTATTACAGAACGCATGCGCATCCCAATTCCACCTTCCTGTATACCATGAGCAGCCTGCTCGGCCTGATGAGCTGGGATGCCGCCGCTAACATGGATTTGATCGATCAGCCGCTGTTGATGATGGCCGGCAGCAAAGCGGATACAAAGTACATGACGGATGAGGCGTTTAGCAAAGCCACGAATGCAAAGAACAAAGAATTGTTCCTGATCGACGGGGCTACCCACATACAAACGTATTGGAAACCGGAGTATGTATCGCAGATTGTAAACAAATTGAAAAACTTCTATCAGCAAAACCTGTAAAACCGAAATGATGAACGTTAAAATATTTAGCATAATGTTCCTAACCGGCGCGATCGCATCGTCCTGCAACCAGCGGACTGACACCGAGCAGCGTACGCCATCTGAAACACAGGAAACGCCTGTTTTTTCGAAAGGTCAAAAGATCACGAACGATAACTTTACAGGAACGGCCTGGCTGAACTCCCTCGTGATTGCAGACAGCCTGAATCAAAACGCCGTGGGCAGCGTTACCTTCGAGCCGGGCGCCAGAACGGGGTGGCATGCTCACCCCGCGGGGCAGATCATACTGGCGTTGGACGGCCTTGGTTTTTACCAGGAAAAAGGAAGCCCGAAGATTATCGTAAAAAGGGGTGACGTAGTGAAATGCCCGCCGGATGTTCCCCACTGGCATGGCGCCAGCACGGACACGAAATTTATTCAGATCGCAATAACCGGAAGGGCGAAGGGAGAGACGGTTTGGCTGGAACCGGTTAGTGATGAAGAATACAACAAATAATAACATACCTGTATGAATTGTAAAGGAATTTATAGAAAGCTCCTGGCATTGGGGCTTTGCTTTATGACGTTTGCTCCCGGATCGTCGAGCGCCCAAACGATGACCCCGGCCGGTTTCACGATCAATGAAGCGGATAAGGAAAATGGGATCATAGCGCTTTCAAAAGAAAAATGGAAGTGGATGGCGGATAAGAAAGTGGATACCCTGAAAACGCTCTTCCACGACAAATCCATGTTCGTGCATATGGGCGGCAGCTGGGGGAGAGACCGGGAATTGGAAGTGATCGGCAGCGGCGGTATTCATTACAAACATGCCGATATTTTCGAAACCTCCGTCCAGTTGATCGGCAATACCGCTATTGTGCTGACCAGGATTCGCCTGCTGGCGGTCGTAGGTGGTAACGAGGTGACGAATCCCTTTATGGTAACAGAGGTATATGTGTCTGAAGGCGGCGCCTGGAAACTGGGCTCCCTGTCTTTCACCCGTTTGCTTGGACAATAATGAATCGTTAAAATATGAGAAGAAACACGCTTCACAAAAGAAATATAACTCTGCTGGCCGTTGCTTTGGCGGTTATTGCAGGATGCAATACCAATCAACAGACGGCCGGCGACGGGCTGCTGATCATCCGGGAACAGGGCAGTTTTGCAGTCGGTGGCACGGTCGTTACCCGCCCCGGTACTTTCGATCCTGTAAAACACGGCGCTTACAATCCGGCGGGCCAAAGCCAGGAAGGGCAAACGCTGCATGCTGATCACGCTTACGTTTTTTACCAGGTACCGGAGAACCGGCGGAAGCTGCCGCTGATTTTCTGGCACGGCCACGGGCAGTTCACCAAAACCTGGGAAACCACTCCCGACGGCCGCGAAGGTTTTCAGACGATATTCCTGCGCCGCCGCTTTCCCGTGTACCTGATCGATCAACCCCGGCGCGGTCATGGCGGGCGGAGCGATCAAGCCACCACCATACAGCCTTCGGCGGAAGACCAGCTTTGGTTCGGTATTTTCCGTCTCGGCGCATGGCCGGACTTTTACCCCGGCGTACAGTTCTCAAAAGACCCGGAGGCGCTTAACCAGTTCTTCCGGCAAACCGCTCCGAACATCGGGCCGTACGATGCGAAAATTAACATCGAAGCCGTTTCGGCATTATTCGACAAGACCGGTCCGGGCATCCTGGTGACGCATTCCCAAAGCGGCGGCCCCGGCTGGAAGTCCGTTCTGAAAAATACCAACATCAAAGCCGTGGTGGCCTTCGAGCCCGGCGGCGATTATGTGTTCCCGGAAGGTGAAGCGCGGGATTCCATCGTACTGCGCGGCCGCACGATCGTTCCGCCGACGGTTCCCTTGGAGGAGTTCCTGAAGCTGACAAAAATTCCCATCATTGTTTACTATGGCGATAACATTCCCGAAAGCCCTAGCGAAAACCCCGGCCAGGAGCAATGGCGTGTGTTCCTGCAGGTAGCGCGGAAATGGCGGGACGTGGTGAACAAACACGGCGGCGACGTTACGCTCGTGCATCTTCCCGAGATCGGCATCCGCGGCAATACGCATTTCCCGTTTTCGGATTTGAATAATGTTGAGATCGCCGATCATATGTCGAAATTCCTGAAGGATAAAGGACTTGATCAATAATCCAGCATATGAGAATCAGAAACGCTTTCTGGATGCTTTTTTTGGTGACGGTTGCGCTGTTGCCGGGATGTCTTGGGCATTTAAAATCTCCCGCGGCGTCCTGATCTCAATGATCTGTAATCCAAGGCGCATGTTGATTGAGTTGTAAAGCCGGATACGGTTCAGAGACGAAGTGATTAACAAACAAAAATGACGAAAGGCAAATGCCTGGAAACTTTCTTACCGGCTTTATCAATCAAAATGTAATGTTGCTATCCGCCAAATTGCGGTTGACAAAAATAGAAGTTAAAGAATTGCAAAAGACCGGGAAAAAATGAACACCTGGAAAACGCATTGAGAAAATTAATTGCCGGGCAATTCAGCCGGTATCGTTTTTAATTTACTTAATCTGCTGGACGGAACAGGTTTCCCTAAACATGGTTTTGAAGAATGGACGGGTGTACAGGTTATAGATGAAAGAACCCGGCGAAAACGCTGAACCTGTCGATGACTGGTTGCACGATAAATTTTATGATACATATTGGGACTGGAAGAAAGGAGGAGATAAAAAATGGAAACCGGATACGCCGGTCAGTACCCCGCCGCGCGCGTCAAACGTGCTACCAGCTGCTTTTCCGTACGCTGTTTGTTCAATTCGTACAGGTTCCAGGAATTGGCGTCCGCCGCTTCGAGGCGGAAGTTGCGGGCGCCATCGGCCAGTAATTTTTTGACCCAGCGGGGGAACGCGTTGGCGGCTCGTGCGTCTTCCCAGGTGCGGATCACGTGGAAAATAGCGTCTTTCTGCTGGCAAGCTTCCACGTCTTTCTGATTCAATATCATGCTGTAAGTAACGCCCACGCCTACGGATACGGCCTGGATGTGTTCATATTGCTCCACTGTCGATTTGGCGTTGATGGGGAAGTTGCCGCCCCATCCGGAAGGGAAGAAGTTGGCGTAAGTTACGTCGCGGAGGTCTTTCCCCTGGCTGGTGGTGCTGCCCCATTCGCGGGTTTCGGCGTCGTAGAGGTTCTTTCCTCCGCCTACGTTCCAGACGCTCTGGTAATGCCAGGAACCTTCGGATAGCGTCGCGCCGGTAAAACGGATGTTGGGAACACCCGTTTTCGCAGCCCTTTCGAACATTTTCCGGAAGAAACGTTTGGTGGAATAATATCCATGGCCGTTATTAAACAGGAACTCCTGTCCGTCGAAATCATAATAAGACATGCCATTGATGCGGCAAACGTCCGCATACCATTCCGCGATCTTGTCCTGTAGCTGCATGTTCGGGATAAGGCCGTCGTACCCATAGTTCACGGTTACCTGCAGCTTGTACATCGTATCCCCGGCAGCATGGCCGGCCGGTGTGGTTTTCCAGTAGCCGCGTTTCACGTTCAGCAGCCGGTAGGGCGCTTTGTCAGACACGCCGAGGTAGTGGATGAGTTCCTTGCCGATCTTGACCATATTCAGGTTGGCGCAATGGCCTTCCCAACTGGCGATCTCTCCCAGGTATTTGGGATCGTTGACGTAGATCAGCGTGTCTGAAGGGCCGATGCTCCGCGTCAGCAGGCGCTTTTGTTGATACCAGAGGCTGTCGCTGGGGACGGGGCTGGCATCCAGCGTGCCGGGAGCCAGCGCGTTGGTGATGGGCGTGCGGCCGATCACCAACCCGTGCCTGGCGGCCAGTATGGAATATTCTTTGTGCGAGAGGTTGCCGGCCGTCATCTTGATGGGCTTCTTTTCATAATTGCGCCCGTCTATATAACCTTCGTTGCCGCGGTTGGGGCGGAGAAACCCCTGGTCGTACAGGCTGATGGCTTTGAAGCCGAGCCTTGTGGCCCAGGCGATGGTGCTGTCGTACAACCCGCCGCTGGTAAGCACATCAGGCACGAATGCCGCGGGGTCTTTGATCCATTTATTATTGACGGTCGGGTAAGGAAGCCCCTCCGCAAGCACGATCTGCTGCATCACGTCCATGAGCGCCAAGCTGTCGGGGCTGCCCCACAGCGCTACAGAAGAACCGATGAAATCCACGCCGGGCAAGGGTTGCACCTGCAGGTGGTTGGGCGTGTTGGCGGTCATGTTCGGGATCAGGGAGAAGTATACTTCGCGTTGAGTAGTCCTGTTACGGGAATGATAGGCGATGGAAATTTGCCCATCCCGGTCAACGTTGGCAGCATTGCCATACATAATGCGGTAGTAGGCCTCCTTATGCGCGTAGAAAGCTACGTCGCTGATGCCGTTTCCGCCGAGGGTGAAAACCTGGCCTTCATGCAGGTTCGCTGGCAGCGGGAAGCGTTTGGCGTCGGGGGTGTGGATGATGTACTGGAAAGGAGCGGCGTCGCCGATGGTGGTAGAGATGCCGCCCAGGGTGTTGTCGTCGAGTGCGAGCATGCCGATGGCGTAGTTCACCGCATCGCTGGTATCCCTTGCCACGCCGATGATCTCGCCCATGAGATTGGTGATGTTCGTATGATAAGGCCCCCACTGGATGCCTTCGATGTTGTTGCGGGGGGAGAGCGAGCGCAGCGTCAGCCTGATGTATTTTTTTTTCGGGACCAGCGCCACACGGGCGGTAGAGCCGTTGGTGAAGCGCAGCGTAAATTCGTTGGCGGCTTTGTTGAATGTGGCATTCACAGGATGGTAATACACTTTCCTGACGCCGTCGTACAGCAGCATGAGCGGAGACGGTTTGGCGGAAGGGCTGAACTCACGGGCGGGCGACACCGAGATGTTTTTCATGCTGGTGATAAACCCGCGTTTGTCTATCCGGACCCCGAAATATTCTGTCTGAAAATCCCACTGCGCTTTTAACGCAACCGGGAGGCATAGGAAAACGATCAGTGCCAGGCGAGGGAACACCCTTCTGTTCAGGGAAAAGCTGTGCTTCGTCATGCGTACGGTATTTTTGTTCATCTCCCGGTCCGGGCCGATGACGTTTTGCCGAAAAGGATAAAACTAAGTTACGGGACGCTGGGGGATTGCCATCAATTTGACCATAACCGATGGAATTTTTGCCGTAACCGGTGTAAGATGTTAATAGCTATTCCGTGAAAAATTCTCGCAGGAAGCATCACTTTTTTACTTTAGTTTGCACCTCCGGATTTTAATGTCAACCAATGTCGCCAGCTATGTCTGTCAGTCAAATTTATGATGAAGATGTGTTATTGCCACTGATCGCAGATGGAGACGAGGCTGCGTTCGGCGTGTTTTTCGCGCATTATTACCCGGTTTTGTTCCCGCTGGTACGGCGTTTTTCCCTGACCGAAGCCGACGTGCAGGAGGCCTTGCAGGAAACTTTTATCCAGGTGTGGCTGCACCGCGACCGGCTCACGGAAGTCGCCAGCATGCAAGGCTGGCTGTTGCGTATCGCATCGCGGCGGTGCCGCGAAGTGCTCCGCAGGAACCTCCTGCGGGAGCGTGTCGTGGAGCATGCCGTGCCAACTTTCGAGGGAGACGTGGCCGTTACCCCGGCGCATCACATGCAGGGCGGTGAATTGCGGCGGCTGGTGCAGGAAGCGCTGGCCGATATGCCGGAGCAACGCCGGAAAATCTACATCATGAGCCGGGAAATGGGCCTCAAACCGGCGGAGATCGCGCTGCAGCTTTCGCTTTCGGTCAGCACCGTGAAAAATACCCTGGTCACCGCATTGAAACACATGCGCGCGCGGCTGGAAGAAGCAGGGTACGTTGTGTGCACGGTATCCGTATGCTATAAAATTTTTTTCTTCGCAATAGTACGTTCTTCATCGGCGATGCACTTCATATAGGTCAAGCTACCTATTTGCCATGAATTTCGATCGCTTTCAATACCTGCTGGAACAGTACAGGAATCAACAGCTTTCCTACGCGGAACGCAAAGAACTGCTGGCATTGGCCGAAGATACGGACGATGCCGGATGGGATGCGCTCACCGCACAGCTGGCCGCTACCGGAGCGGGACTGGCGGATTTCGAAAAGTCGTACCTCGACCTGGAATTGAGCCGCGTATTGGCGGTCGATAAACCTGCGCCACGTTCCGCGCGCCGCATCTACCTATGGAAGTGGATGGCTGCGGCCAGCGCCTTGCTGCTGCTGGCTTTCGGCGGCTACCACTGGTGGCGGCAGGGGCCGCCTGATCCGGAACCTGTTACAGCAGCCGTTTCTCCATCGCAGATCGCACCCGGGCGCGAGGGCGCCGTGCTGACGCTGGCCGACGGCCGGCAGGTGGTGCTCGACAGTCTGCAAAACGGTATCATCGCCCGCCAGCAGGGCACCCGGGTGGTGCTCGGCAACGGCCGGCTGGTGTACGATGCGCATGCGTCTTCCGAAGCATCCATCAACAGCATATCCACGCCCAACGGGCGCCAGTACCAGGTGATATTGCCGGATGGCACGAAAGTTTGGCTAAATGCAGCCAGCACGCTCAAATACCCGACCGCTTTCACCGGGAAAGAACGCCTGGTGGAGCTTGCAGGCGAAGCCTATTTCGAAGTAACCGGCCGGCCGGCGGCATCCGGCGGAAAGATGCCTTTCATCGTCAAAACCTCCCGCCAGCAAATACGCGTTGTTGGCACCAGCTTTAATGTGAATGCCTACCAGAACGAACCTTCCGTTAAAACCACTTTGCTGGAAGGGAAGGTGCGTGTAGACGGTGTGGCGGACCCCTCGGAAGGGGTAGACCTCCTTCCCGGCCGGCAGGCCACTACCGCGGGTGATGGCAGTACTACGGTGGAGGAAAACGCCGATCTGGCCAAAGTGATGGCGTGGAAGAACGGGGCCTTCAATTTCGAGGGTCTCCGGCTGGAGGAAGCGATGCGGCAGCTGGAACGATGGTACGATATAAGGGTTACGTATGAAAGCGGGGTGCCGGACATCCGGTTCTTCGGGGAGGTAGACCGCAACGTGAACCTCGGCGACCTGCTGGCTATGCTGGCCGGGGCGGGACTTGCCTACCGGTTTGAGCCGGGCGGCCAACTTATCATTATCAACAAAACCAAATAAAAAATATGCTGATCCGCCCGCAGTTAGGGCCTGCGCGGCGAATGCAGCTTACAGGCAGACATGAAAAAACCGTCACGGTTAGGGCCGGTGACGGTGAATGACTTCAGTTCGTGCTAAACGGATTTGACCAACCACATTTATCAAAACCAAAATCAGTTGCAAGGTATGCAAAAAAATGCCAAATGGTGCGGGGATTCCTTCACCGCATTGCCAGACAGGCCATCCGCGGACCCGGCAAGGCAGCGGGCTCCGTCCGCCGGAAACGACCGCCGCACCCGGCCAATTCGTTTTACAAAGACAACTTTCTGGATCGCGATGAAACTAACAGTGTTCCTATTAACGGCCGCCTTTCTCACCGTACAGGCGGAATCCGGCAACGCGCAGAACGTGACCCTTTCCGGGAGCAACATGCCGTTGAAGCAGGTGTTCGCCGCCATTAAAGAACAAACAGGGTACCATGTATTCGGTAATTCGGCGTTGCTCCGTTCCGGCAAACCTGTTTCGCTAAAGGTAAAATCCCTGCCGCTCGGCGATTTCCTCAACGAAATTTCGAAGGGGCAGGCATTTACCTTCAAGGTACGGAGCAAAACCATCACGCTGATCGCAAAGCCCGTTTCCACTGTTGCGGTGGATGCGGCGGCAGCGGCGGCGGATACTTCGAAGCCCGCGGCTAAGGTAGCGGGAAGGGTAGTGGATGAGAAAGGAGCGCCCGTAGCCGGTACCACCATCACCGTGAAAGGCGCCAAACAGGCCGCCATTTCCGACGAAAAAGGGGCCTTCTCCCTGCAGGGCATCCAGGCCGGCGCCACCATCTATTTCACCAACATCGGTTTCAAACCAAAGGCGGTCACCGTTTCGGACGTAACGAAGCGGCTGGAGGTAGTACTGGAAAGGAGCGTGGCCAGTTTGAACGAAGTGGTGGTCAACACCGGTATCGTAACCCGCAAGATCAGCAGCTTCACCGGCGCCGCCACCACGCTGACCAAAGAAGACCTGCTGAAAGTAAGCAACAAGAACGTGGTGCAAAGCCTCAAAGTCCTGGAGCCTTCGCTGATGATTTTCGACAATCTCGACCTCGGTTCTGATCCCAATAAACTCCCGGAAATGATGCTGCGCGGCAACTCCTCGTTCCCGCAGGGCGAATTGTCTGACCTGAAGGGCGACTACGCGAACAGCCCCAACCGCCCGCTGTTCATCCTCGACGGTTTCGAGGTCAACCTCACCAAGGTGGTAGACCTCGACATGAACCGGGTAGAATCCATTACCATCCTCAAAGACGCATCCGCCAAAGCCATTTACGGCGCCAAAGCGGCCAACGGCGTGGTGGTGATCGAAACGAAGAAGAACACCGGCAACAAGGCCATCGTTTCCTACAACGGCAGCCTCGATATCGAAACGCCCGACCTTTCCAGCTACAACCTCACCAATGCGGCGGAAAAACTGGAAGCGGAAAGGATCTACGGGATGTATTCCCAGATATCCGACTATGCGCCCAACTATCAAACCCAGCTCCAGCTCGACCAGCAATACAACCAGCGCCTTCAGGCCGTGCTTTCCGGCGTGAATACCGACTGGATGTCCAAACCCCTGCGCAATGGCATCGGCCAGAAACACGGCATCACCGTGGAACTGGGGGAGAGAGACCTGAAACTGATTGCAGACTTTTCCTACAACCGCATCGCCGGGGTAATGAAGGGCTCGTCGAGGAATATTTTGGGTACGTCCGCGGCCATGTCTTACCGGTACAAAAACGTGCTGTTCCGCAACATCCTGAGCTTTACGGACGCACGCAGCAACGATTCGCCGTACGGCGCTTTCAACGACTACGTAAAGATGAACCCGTACTGGACGCCCTACGATGAATTTGGCAATCTGAAGCAGAACGCCGAAACGGGCCTCGTTCCCTACGTGGGCAGCACTTCCGTAGCGCAGCTCTTCTTCCCCAACCCGCTTTACAACTCTACGCTGAACACCAAACTCACCAACGATTACACCGAATTTATCGATAACTTCTACACGGAAATTACCTTGGCTACGGGCCTGAAAGCCTTGCTGCGCGGAAGTCTCACCAGCACCAAGAATCAGGCCGACGAGTTCTATCCCGCCAATCACCTGAAATTCCAGAATTTCACGGGCGACGATTTTTTCCGCAAAGGTTCCTACAAAAGGAACGAAGGCGCCCAGTTGCGTTATACGGCGGATCTCAACATCAACTACAACAAGCCTTTCGGCGAAAGGCACCTGCTCTTCGTAAACGCCGGCGCCAACATCGGGCAGCGTAGTTTCGAGGAGGTGGCTTACAATGCGGAAGGGTTCCCGAACGACCGGATGAACGACATCCTTTTTGCCGCCCAGTACGCCAAATACCAAAACCGGCCCATCGGGCAAGAAGGTACCACGCGCGATCTCGGGTTGCTGTCGATCGTGAGCTATTCTTACGACGAAAGGTTTTTTGTGGACGCGTCTTTCCGGGCCAGCGCCTCTTCCCAGTTCGGCGCCAACCACCGCTGGGGGCCGTTCTGGAGTACCGGCGTGGGCTGGAACATCCATAACGAAGAGTGGATCAGCAGGCTGCGTGTGTTCGACCGGCTGAAGGTCCGCGCCTCCGTGGGCTCTACCGGTTCGCAGAACTTCAGTTCCTACCAGGCGATCGCTACTTACGCCTATTTCCTCGACAAGGTCTACCAGGGCTACCTGGGCGCCTACCTGAAAGGAATGGCCAACCCCGATCTCCGCTGGCAGCAGAAGATGGATTACAACGTTGGGATGGACTTTTCCCTGGCCAAACGCCTGTCGGGCCGCATCGATTATTATCAGAGCATCACGCAGAACACCCTGCTCGATTTCACGTTGCCGCCCTCTACCGGCTTCTCCAGCGTGAAGGAAAACCTCGGGCGCATCCGCAACACGGGCCTGGAAGCGATGATCACGTATAACGTGTACGCCGATACCCGGAACCGTTCGTACTTCGCTGTATCGGCGTCGGCCATCCACAACAAAAACGTCATCCTTTCCATCTCCAATGCGCTGGACGACTATAATCAGCAGCAGGACAAGATTTCCGGCGACCGGTTCAACAACAGGCCGGTAGTGAAATACTACGAAGGCGCTTCCATGGACGCCATCTGGGCGGTTCGTTCGCTGGGCATCGATCCGGCCAACGGGCAGGAGATCTACCTTACCCGCAGCGGTGTGAGGACGTATACTTATTCCCCCAACGACCAGGTGGTGGTGGGCGACAAGATGCCTAACGTATCGGGTACTATCGGGCTCAACGGCGAGTATCGCGGGTTTGGCATCAACGCCTACTTTACTTTCCGCCAGGGCGGCCAGTTGTACAACCAGACGTTGGTAGACCGGGTGGAGAACGTAGACATGAGCTACAACGTAGACAGGCGCGTGCTCAACAGTACATGGCACCAGCCGGGCGACGTGAAGCCTTTCAAAGCGCTGGGTTCCGTGGAAGTGCAGAACCCCGACGGCTCCTGGACGCGAAAGTTCATCCGCACGCAACCCAGCAGCCGGTTCGTGATGGACAGGAACGAATTGTCGCTGGCATCGCTGAGCCTGTCGTACGACTTCTACCGCTGGGCCTGGCTGAAAGACGCGGGGATCCGGCGTTTACGCGCCGCGTGTTACACAAACGACCTGTTCATCCTTTCCTCCATACCGGTTGAGCGTGGCGTCAACTATCCGTTTTCGAGGAAGTTCTCTTTCAATCTTTCCGCTACTTTTTAGTAAGACGGGCCATCATTATTTGAAAACGAATCAGCTGTCATGAAAAAACTTTCCATATTCATCGTCGCCGTTTTAAGCCTCAGCGCCTGCAAAAAATGGCTCAACATCACGCCCAAGTCCGAGATTTCGGCTACCGAGTTGTTCAAATCGGAACAGGGGTACAAGGATGCGTTGATCGGGTCCTATCTGCTGATGACCTCCTCCGGATCTTACGGGTTCGAAAATACCCTGGGGCTGGTGGATGTGCTGGCCCAGCAATACGCAATGCCGGGCACCACACATCCTTACTATTATGCGTCGGCTTACCAGTACGATCATTTGTCGGTGGTACCGAAGAAAGATAACATCTGGAGTATCGGCTATCAGGCCATCGCCAATCTCAACAACATCATCAATACGATAGACGGGAACAGGAGTATGCTTCACCCGGCCAATTACGCGCTGATAAAGGGAGAAGCCCTGGGCCTGCGGGCGTTCCTGCATTTCGACCTGTACCGCCTCTTTGGTGCGGGCAACGTGGTGAACGACCCGTCGGGGCTTGATATGAAAGTGCTCCCGTACGTGAGCCGGTTTTCAAAGGAGATCACACAGCCTTCTACGGGCACGGCTTTCCTCGATTCCGTATCGGCCGACCTTTCCGCCGCCGCCTCGCTGATGGCGAAATACGATTCCGTGAGCGTGCTGCAGAA